>NZ_SEIP01000029.1:0-5050 GCF_004146205.1 Yimella sp. RIT 621 | reverse complement strand
ACTCGCGGTCGGCACTCAGCCACCGGCGCGCTCAGTCACCGCGCAATCGCTGCACGAGTGGCTCGAGTACCGGGGGCGGCACCATCGCCGACACGTCCGCGCCGTGCTGCGCACACACCCGCACCAGCGAGGAGGAGTAGTGCGAGACGCTCGGATCGGCCGCGACGAAGAGCGTCTCGACGCCGGTCATCTCGGTGTTCATCTGAGCCATCGGCATCTCGTACGCGAAGTCGGTGCCGTTGCGTAGGCCCTTGATCATCACGCCCGCGTCGAGTTCGCGGCACACATCGACGACCAACCGGTTGCCGAACGCCTGCGCGCGCACGTTGGGCAGGTGTGCGACGGACTCCTCGATCAGCCGGACGCGTTCCTCGGGCGTGAAGGTGCCGTTCTTGTCGGGGTTGTAGACGACCGCCACGACGACCTCGTCGAACAGCTCGGCGGCGCGGGTGATCACGTCGAGGTGGCCGACGGTGATCGGGTCGAACGAACCGGGGCTCACAGCCCGACGCACGTCGGCGCTCACATCATTCACGCGGCATCTCCTTCAGGCACGAACTCAGCGAACCACACGGTCGTCTCGCCGTAACGGCGCGGACCGATCAACTCCACATCGGCCGGCCACACCGGCTCGGGCGAGCGCGACGAGCGCTCCACCACCAGCACCGCGTCCTCATTGAGCCAACCCGCTGCCAGACGCTGCAGGACGGTGGCGAGATTGGCGTCGTCGATGTCGTACGGGGGGTCGATGAGGACCAGATCGAAGGGCTCCCCCGTCGCACCGGCCACCACCTTCTCCACCGACTCGGTACGCACCTGCACGTCCGGTAGCCCGAGTTCACGCACATTGCGCTGCACCACCGCCGCCGCGCGGCGGTCCTTCTCGACCAGCACCACTGCGCAGGCGCCCCGACTGGCGGCTTCGAGGCCGAGCACTCCGGATCCTGCGTAGAGGTCGAGCACACGTGCGTCCTGCAACGCATCAAGGTGTTCGAGTCGGGCGAACAACGCCTCCCGGACTCGCTCACTGGTCGGACGCGTGGAGTCACCGGGGGGCGTTGCCAAACGACGTCCGCCCGCGACACCGGCGATGATGCGGGTCATGTCAGCCCCTCTCCAGGAAGGCGACCTGCTCGGCGTCCAGGCGTTCCCACAGGAGTTCGGCCAGTCCCGGGTGGTCGGCGAGCGTCGGGTCGTCGGCGATGAGCTGCGTTGCGTCGGCACGGGCGAGTTCGATGAGTTCGACGTCCTTGGGGTGGGTGATCCGTAGGTGCTTCAGGCCGCTCTTGCCGCCGGACTGCCGCCCGCCGAGGACGTCGCCCTCACGTCGCAGGCTCAGGTCGAGGTCTGCGAGCTCGAATCCGTTGTTGGTCGCAGCGACGGCCTCGAGCCGCTCGAGTGTCACCGGGTTCTCCGAACCGGTGACCAACAGGCACAGCCCACCGGCACTGCCTCGACCGACGCGTCCGCGCAACTGGTGCAACTGACTGATGCCGAAGCGTTCGGCGTCCATGATCACCATCATCGTGGAGTTGGGCACGTCGACGCCGACCTCGATGACGGTGGTCGACACCAACACGTGGATGCGGCCGGCCGCGAACTCGCTCATCGCGAGCTCCTTCTCCTGCGCGCTCATCCGGCCGTGCAGCATCTCGATCCGTAGGCCCGCCAAGGCAGGTTCGGACCGCAGCGTGTCGAGGGTCTCCAGCACTGATGCAGTCTGTTGTTTCGTCGGGTCAAGCAGGTCGGACTCATCGGCCCAGGGGTTCGCGATGCCGTAGTCGTCCAGGAACGCGTCCGGGTCCTCCGCGCCGATCCGCGGGCACACGACGTACGCCTGGTGGCCGCGCCCGACCTCCTCGGCCACGCGCTGCCAACTGCGCTGGAGCCAGCCGGGTCTGGCGGCCGGGACGACGTGGGACACGATCGGCGCGCGCCCGGACGGCAGTTGGCGCAACTCGGACGTCTCCATGTCGCCGAACACCGTGATCGCGACCGTCCGCGGGATGGGGGTGGCGGTCATCACCAGGACGTGCGGTGGACGAGTTGCCTTGCCGCGCAGGGCATCTCGTTGCTCCACCCCGAATCTGTGCTGCTCGTCGACGACCACCAGTCCCAGATCGAAGAAGTTGACGTTGTCCTGGATCAGCGCGTGCGTGCCGATCACGATGCCGACCTCGCCGGAGACGATGTCGAGCAGAACACGCTCCCTGGCCGACTTGCTCATCGAGCCGGTGAGCAGCGCCACCCGGGTACCGCCGTCGGCGCCGCCGAGCATGCCCCCCTCGGCGAGGTCGCCGAGCATCTTGCGGACGGAACGTTCGTGTTGTTGCGCGAGTACCTCGGTGGGAGCGAGCAACGCGGCCTGCGCGCCGGCGTCGACGGTGGCCAACATCGCTCGGAGCGCGACGATCGTCTTGCCGGAGCCGACCTCGCCCTGGAGCAGACGGTGCATCGGCCGCTCGGCCGCGAGATCGGCGGCGATCTGAGCACCCACTTCCTGCTGTCCGGCGGTGAGTTCGAACGGCAGTCGCTCGTCGAAACGGGCAAGGAGGCCGTCCGCCTGGGGCACGCGCGGTGTCGCGGTCTGGGCGTCGTACTGCGCCCGACGTGCGGCCAGCGCCGTCTGCACGACCAATGCCTCGTCGTAACGCAGCCTGCGGCGGCCACGGCCGACGTCGGCCTGCGAGGTGGGCAGGTGCAGCAACCGATATGCCTCGTGCATCGACGGAAGTCGATGTCTGGCAAGGAGATCGGCAGGCAGCGGGTCCTCACCCTCCCAGGAGCCCAGCACCTGCTGCATCGCGATCGTGAGCGACAGATCCGTCGTCTTGGGCACTGCGAGATAGGTGGGGACGATGCCCGAGGCGTACACGCTCGCGGAGTCGTCGGTGGTGAAGGTGTACTCCGGATGGGACAACTGGAACGACCCGCGGTACGCCTCCAGCTTGCCGCGGAACAAGGCGGTGGCCCCCGGAACGAGCTTCTGTTCGTGGCCGTAGGCACGGAAGAAGACAAGCCGCGCCGTCGTGCCGTCGGCGTCCTCGATGACCGCCTCCAGCATCCGGCCCTTGCGGTTACGCATCGAGCGGGCGTTCGCGTTGACCACGGTCGCGACGAGCACCGCCATCTCGCCGACCTGGAACTCCGCCAGGCGTCCGGCTGTGTTCGCATCGATATATCGACGCGGCAGGAAATCGAGGAAGCCACCCACGGTGTGGACGTCGCGCGCCTCGGCCAGACGCCCGGCGACACGTTTGTCGATCACCTTCGCCAGGTCGGTACCCCGTGTGACCTGCACGCTCACTCCACCCCGACGGCCAGAACATACGGGCCGCCGCCCTGCACGATCGTCACCTCGATGTCCGGGTGGGTGCGGCGCAGGCTGGCGCGCAGCGTGTCGGCAAGGGCGTCCGGCACCTTCTCCCCCACCACCAGCGTGACGATCTCGCAGTCGTGTTCGGTGACCAACGTCTGCACCACGCGCGCCGCCACAGGCAGAGCCTCGTGGCCGTACTCGATCACCTCGCCGTCGATGCGTCCCACGACCGCACCCTTCGGGCAGGTGCCGGACGGGGTCTCGAACTCCTCCGACGCGATCGTCAGGATGCCGGTCGACAGGCTCACGAGCGCATCGTCGACTGCTGCGATCACCTCCGCACCGGCCTGCTCGGGATGTGCGACGGTGAGGGTCGCCAGGAACTCGGTCGGTCCGGTCGAGCCGGGACGCATGACGCGGATGTCCTTGTCGCGCAGCGCTTTTTCGAGCGCGTCGGCGGTGCGACCGCTACGTCGTCCGTCAGCCACGAGCAACACCTCGGCCAGTCCGGTCTCGCGGACAGCCCGAACGGCGGAAGCCCGGGCGATGCGCCCGGCGTCGCCGGCCACGACCATGCGCTCGTCCTGGCGGGCCAATTCGGCCAGGCCGGGTGAATCTGCGACGGCGACGACGAGCGTCTTCGTCTCGGTGGAAACAGGTACCGGGTGACGCGCAGTGATCTCGTCCTGGAAGCGGGTCACCTCGAACCGGTGCGGACGCCCGGCGTCAGCACCCGCGTTGAGGGCTGCAGCGACATCGTCGACATGCACGTGGACCGACCACACGTCGGGTCCCCCCGCCACGACGAGGGAGTCGCCGAGCCGGTCGAGGACACCTCGCAAGCGCGAAACGCGGGACTCGTCGGTCTCGGCGAGCATGAACATCACTTCGTAGCCGGGCCCCTCGATGCTCTCGCAATCGGAGTCGCGAATCGCCCCTTCGCCGGCGAGCCAGGACGGCGGTTCGCCGAGGCCCTTGATCGGCCCTGCGTCGGCCTCGATGACCCGACGCAACGAGTCGAGGAGTACCACGAATCCTGCGCCCCCGGCATCGACGACGCCGGCCTCCTTGAGCGTGGGGAGTTCGTGCGTGGTGTTGACCAGCGCGATCTCCGCGGCGCGAACTGCGCCGGTCACGACGTCCTCGAGCGAGCCGGAGGCCTGAATCGCGGCACCGTCGGCGGCGGCGCTCGCCACCGTGAGGATCGTCCCCTCGACCGGGATGCTGACGCTGCGCCAGGCATAGTCCGCTGCCCGTCGCAGCGCATCGGCGAGTTGCCTTCCGGTCATGCGCTGGTCGGGAGATTCGGTCAGCACCTCGGCCACACCGCGAGCGACCTGACTGATGATCACTCCGGAATTGCCGCGTGCGGCCATCAAGGTGGCCTGCGCGAGATCGCGCGCCGCCTGCACCAGGTCAGCAGGCTGGGTGAAGGCGAGCGACCCCATCGCACCGTCGACTGTCATCAGCAGGTTGGTGCCGGTGTCGCCGTCGGGTACCGGGAAGACGTTGAGCCGGTTGATCCGCTCGGCGTAGGTGGCGAGATCGGCGCGCGCGGTGACGACCCAGCGACGCAGTGCGTCGAGGTCGAGCGTTTCCAGCGCCATCTGTCTGTCATCCTTCGTGCGTGGGCCGACCGAGCGTGCAACGCAAGGAAGATTATCCGTCGCCGCCGACAGCACGTGACGCAAGCCACCCGACTCGCCCGAATCCGCCCCGGACGCCGGCCGG
>NZ_SEIP01000028.1:0-5512 GCF_004146205.1 Yimella sp. RIT 621 | reverse complement strand
GCGGGCTTTGCCAGGGACATGCAGACCCATCATCGCCAAGCAGTCGAGATGGCCTTCATCATCCGGGACAAGACCACCAACTCAACGATCCGCACCATCGCCTACGACATCATTACCACCCAGCAGCAGCAGGCCGGGCAGATGTACGGCTGGCTGGCCCAGTGGCGGCTGCACCAGACCGGATCTGAACCGCCAATGGCGTGGATGGGCAGCGGGCACCACATGGGGTCGCCTGCCAGTACGGGTAGCACGATGCCGGGGATGGCGACCCCGGCTCAGCTGGCACAGCTACGCGCAGCGACCGGGCCGGCGGCAGATCGACTGTTCCTGACCCTGATGATCGCCCATCACCGTGGCGGGATCGGCATGGCCCGGGCCATCCAGCCGATGACGGAGAACCCTGCGGTCGATACCTTGGCTGGCGCGATCGAGACCTCGCAGGAGGCGGAGATCACCCAGATGACCCGGCTGCGCGGAACGCTGCCGACCTAGCTCGCGCGCGTCGTTGCCCGTGCTTCTGCGCCAGGTCACGGGTTTGTGCTCGTGCTGCGGTCCGGAGGCCGGTCAGGTGGAGTGCTCGACGCAGAAGTGGCCGCGTAGTCAGGCTTGGATCTGGTCGCAGCCAGGGTGCGTTTCCGTTCATTGAAGCAAGGAGTCCTCCACGATGCGCGGCCGCCTCGTTCGCTGATCGACACTGATGGCGGGATGGGATGCGCGTTGACGACCTACCAAGACATTTCGGCGCATCCGCGGGCTGCGGCCCCTGATTCGATTTGCAGGGTGGCGTGCTCGATCTGGGCGTGTCCGCGCAGAACTTTTCGGGCTGCGGTCAGGACGGTGTTGGCGTCGGTGTTGGGTTCGGCGACCAGGTGGGCGGTGGCCACGTTCATCCCAGAGGTCAGGGTCCATAGGTGCAGGTCGTGCACCTGGAGGACGCCGGGCACCGCACGCAGTTGCGCATCGATGGCTTCGGGGTCCACGCCGGCGGGGGCGTGCTGCCCTAGCACGGCCAGCACCTCCCGGCCAAGCATGATCGCGCGGACAGCGACGAACACCGCGATCGCGAGAGCGACGATGGTGTCCCACCACGGGCTTCCGGTGCGGGCGACCAGGATCCCGGCGACGATGACCCCGACGGATCCCACGGTGTCAGCAACCACTTCAAGGTAGGCGCCCTTGACGTTCAGGCTCTCGGCCGCGCCACCGCGCAGCAGCACCATGGCGATCACGTTTACCAGGAGGCCTATACCGCCGACGATGAGCATGGGTCCGGTGTCGACCTCGACGGTTTCGCCGATCCGGCTGACCGCCTCGACCGTCACGTAGACGGCGGCGCCCAGCATGAGCAGGACGGTGAGGCCGGAGGCGAAGACCTCTGCTCGGTAGGAGCCGAATGTACGTCGGCCGGTCGTGTCCGGGCGGCTGGCGATCCTGGTCGCGGTGAGCGCCGCGCCGAGGGCAACCACGTCGGCGGCCATGTGCCCGGCGTCAGAGAGAAGCGCCAGGGACCCCGACCACAGGCCGAAGCAGAGCTCGACGACGAAGTAGGAAGCGACCAGCGTGAACGCGACGCCCAGGCGCCACCGATGACGGCCGCCAGCGTGCTCGGTGCCGTGGGAGTGATCGCCGCCCATCAGCGAGCCCCCATCCCGGTTGACACGGTCGACTCAGGCTCGCAGCAGGCGTCCGTGCATCCGGGACCGCAGGTACACGAGCCATCCTCCGTGTCGGCTTCATTCAGGGGAAGCGGCGTGCAGGAGCAGGCATCGCCTCGCCATGCCTGCAGTCCCTCCCGGACCGCCACGGCTGCGATGACCAGGCCTGCGATCGGGTCGGCCCACCACCAGCCCCACCAGGCGTTGACGAGGAGGCCGGCCAGGAGCACCGCCGACAGATAGGTGCACAGCAGGGTCTGCTTGGAGTCGGCCACCACCGACCCCGAGGCCAGTGCGCGTCCGGTGCGCCGCTGCGCCCAGGACAGGAATGGCATGACGGCCAGCGAGACGGCACCGAGGATCACACCGATCGAGGATGGGTCCGGTTCGGTTGACCCCAGAAGGGTGCGGGCAGCATCGAGGGAGACGTAGATGGCCAGGGCGAAGAATGCGATGGCCATCAGCCGCAGCGCTAACCGTTCACGCGACTCGGGCACCGCGTGACGGAACTGCCACAAGATGATCAGACCCGAGGAGACCTCGACCAGGGAGTCCAGCCCGAAACCCACCAGCGCCGCGGAGTTCGCGGCCCGACCTGCTGCGATGGCAATGATGGCCTCGAGCAGGTTGTAGGCGACGGTCGCGCCCGCGAGCAGCTGGGCACGCAGGCTGAGGCGACGCCTGGCCTCCGGGCTCAGCGCGATGCGGCCGATGAGCGGGACACCGGTCATGACTGTGCTCCTACCCCGGATGTCGGGCACAAGACCACGGCGTCGCCGGTCGCGGCCAGGAGTTCTTCAGCCGCGGCGAACACTCGGGCCACAGCGCCCGGATGAGCGAGTGAGAACACCGAGGCCCGACCCACGGGCCGAGACGCCACCAAGCCGCAGTCGCGCAGGCATGCCAGGTGCTTGGACACCGTCGACTGCGCTAAACCCAGGTGCGCAGTCAGCTCCACGACCTTGTGCTCACCCAGCAGCAGGTGCTGCAAGATCGCGACCCTCGATGGATCACCCATTCCATGGAACAGGCACGCGGCCGCGACCGCAGCAGTCGTCTCGTCCACGGGATCCTCAACCGCCAGTGCATCACGTGTCGTTGTTATCGCCATATGGCGATGTTAACGTTCTTCTCGTGATCGTCAACCGCCGGTGGAACCTGAGCGCCGCCCGCGGCGTTGGCCCGGTCAAGCCCAACCCGCCATCAGCCCTGGAGCCTCTCACGTGACCCGCCGCAACTCGCTCATCTCTGCCGTCCTGATCGCGGCATTCGTCGTGGTCCTTGGGGTCGTCCTCCTGGCCTCTCGCGACAGCGGCGCCGATGCCGCAGAACCGGGCAAGACGTCCTCCTCGTCCTCGCGCCTAGTACGCGACAACAGTCACCGGCTGGGTTCCCCAGCACTGGACGGCAAGGTCACGTTGGTGGAGTTTCTCGATTTCGAGTGCGAGTCGTGCCGCGCGGCGTACCCCGTGGTCGAAGACCTGCGCAAGCAGTACGCCGGCAAGGTCACCTTCGTGCTGCGCTACTACCCGATCCCGAGCCACAAGAACGCGATGAACGCAGCGATCGCGGTCGAGGCCGCGGCGCAGCAGGGAAAGCTTGAGCCGATGTACAAGAAGATGTATGAGACGCAGTCGCAGTGGGGCGAGAAGCAGGTCTCCCAGGCCCCGGCGTTCCGCGGCTTCGCTCAGCAGCTCGGACTCGACCTGACCGCTTACGACAAGGCGGTCAAGGACCCCGCCACCAAGGCGCGGGTCGAGCTGGACCGCGGCGACGGCCAGTACCTCGGGGTCCAGGGCACACCCACGTTCTTCCTCAACGGCAAACAGCTGAACCCGACCTCCCTCGACGACTTCCGCGCCAGCATCGATGATGCTGTCAAGAACTGACCCAGCCGCAGGCGTGAGCACCGAGACCGGGGCCGACCCGGGCGGGCGACATGCACCTGGCCGATCGACCGCGTGGTCGCTTTTGGTCGCGGGACTGATCGGGTTGGTCGCGTCCGCGACCCTGCTCATCGAGAAGGTCGAGCTGCTGAAGGACCCTGGCTACACGCCGACGTGCAGCATCAACCCGGTCCTGAGCTGCGGGTCCATCATGAAGACCTGGCAAGCCGAGCTGTTGGGCTTCCCGAACCCGGTCATCGGAGTGGTCGGATTCGCCGTGGTGACCACGACCGGGGCGTCGCTGCTGGCCGGCGCCGTGCTGCGCGGCTGGTACTGGTGGGGCCTGCTGATCGGCGCGGCCGCGGGCGTGCTGCTGGTGCACTGGTTGATCTTGCAGTCCCTGTACCGCATCGGCGCGTTGTGCCCTTACTGCATGGTGGTGTGGGTCGTCACGATGACGATCTTCGTGGCCGCCGTGACCTCCTTGCGGCGGGCACTCCGCGTGCCACCCTCGATCATCCAGTACGCGCCGAGCCTGCTCGTGGCATGGACTCTGGTGGTCGCGGCGTTGATCGCCGTGCGCTTCTGGGATTACTGGAGCACGCTGGTGTAACCCGACCACCTCCGGGTCGGGGCAGTCATGCGCGTGCTGTGACCAGCCACGCAGCGCCGTCAAGGTAGACGCCGTCCTCACGCTGATGCGGCCGGAGCGCAGCAGCGACGGCAGCCCAGCCCGCTGCTGCTTGCTCCCTGCTGGCTTTCGCGAACAAGACGCTGCCGAAATCCGAGCGCTGCAGGAAGTCGACCGCGTCCGGGATGTCCTGGCCTTGAAACTCCGGACAGACCAAGGACTCGAGCTGGACATCGGCGAAGCCAGCGTTGGCGATCGCGAACAGGATGTTCTCCTTGCCCGTCACCTTCTTGAACGCGTTCACCAGCTCTTGGGTCACCCGGCCGGTCCGCGCGGGCGTTGATCCGGTGCACCGTGGAGATCAACAGGTCAACCAAGGTGTCGGTGATCTCCCGCTCCCGGGTATGCAGCAACACCGCCAACAACGTCAGCCGCAGACCGGTCGGGTGCGCCCGCAGATGTGACGGCGATTCCACCGCGGCCCGAGAACGCCATGCTGCCAACACCTTTGGCGCGACATCGGCGAACAGGCCTGGCGGCAGGTCGACCGCTCGGACGGCGCGCAGCTTGCGGATCTCGGTCAGCATCGTCTCCAGCGACACGTTCCCTGGCACCGACTTCACCAACGCCAGCACCGACTCATCCGCTGCCGCGCCGTCCTCGACTTCCACATCGACCGAGACCAGCTCCTCCAACCGTGCGCCGCCGTTGAGGCGGGTAGCCGGGCCGCGATCCGGGACGACAACGTGGCTTCGCCCTGATGCAGCGCCGAGCGGACCATCCGGTCAATCCGACCGTCGGTGGGCGGCTCGACCTGCTCCTGCCGGCAACGACCGAGCAGTTGCTCACGCACCCGGTCCGGGGACCGTTCTGTCTCGCACACCTCGGTGGCCAGCCAGGACGTCAGCTTGTCGGCGTCCTCAACTGAGCACTCTCGAAAGCCCAGATGGCTGCGGATCTGCGCACGGTGGTACTTGATCGACCGGCCCGACCACTCGTAACGCGTGAGTTCAGAGGCCGGCACCTTCACCTGGTCCGCGACGAACCTGACCGCCTCGGGCGGCAGCACGTCCTCGCGCTCCGGAAAGTGGCCGTGGTGGATGTAGAACTTCAGCAGCAGAACGAATCCGAGCCTGGTCGCGCCTCGCTTGCCCGCGACCAACTCAAGCTCGTCATCCAGCAACGTCCAGTGCTCCACCAGCTCATCGAGCTCAAGCGTCCGATCCACGATCGGAGATGCTTCCGCACCTGAGGGGGCGACGGAGCCGGTTTGCCCCTGATGACATGTTCCTTACCGGCACCCCGCGTTGCGGGGGTGGCTACGCTCGCGGCGAGTGGCC
>NZ_SEIP01000027.1:0-8069 GCF_004146205.1 Yimella sp. RIT 621 | reverse complement strand
GCAAGCCGCCTCGGCATCAGCACCAGAACCCTGCAACGACGCCGCGAAAAACTCATCGAACACGGCGCCTACCGCGACGACGCCGGCTGGCACATCCCCGAAACAGCCCTCGCGGCACTCACCGACACCGGACACGTGTCACCCCCTGTCACCCCTGACACGTCACCCCCCAACCGGACACCTGTCACCCCCAATGTCACCCCCGTGTCACCCCCCAACCAGGCCGAGCTCGAGCGGCTCAAAGAAGAACTCGCCGCCGCAACCGCCGACGCGCGCGAATGGCGCGCCCGCGCCGAAGAACGCGACCGCGAACGCACCCAACTCCTCGAACGCGCCCACGCCGCCGAAACCACCGCCCGCGAAGCCACCGCCACAGCCGCCGCCCTCGCACTCACCCTCAAGCAACTCGAAGCACCCACACCCCCAAAACCCGCACCCAAACCACAGCGGCAGAACAGTGAGGAGCAAGGCTTCAAAACACGGGAACCCGCCGGGCGCAACAAGGGTGGAACCGTACGTCGAGCTGTTTCGTTGGGCCTTCAGAGATTAATTTGGACGGACCTCTATAAAAAGAATCAGTCGAACAACAGCTGATTGAATCACCTGCATCACATATCGTTCTCTCCAGAACAAGCGATAGCCAGAGGAGGCGCAAAATGAGCAGTAAACATGAAAAGATGGTGGTTGAAGGTATTGAATTTACCATCGAAAAAAATAATGATGGTTCTTACGACTACGTTAGGTCCGACGGTCGGGGGTTTACTTCAATGCCATCGAAGAGGGAAGAACGTTCTCATGCTCAGCATCGTAAGCACATAGAAATTTACTTGCGCACAGTCACGGATGATGATTAAACGCCACAGTAAAGGGGCTCATCCCAGTCGAGGGTGTAGACGGGGTCTGAACCCGCCGGTCTCGAGCAGGCTCCTGGCGATGTAGTTGGTGAGGTTGCGGAACCCAAGAGCACTGCCGCGGAGGTGTTCGAGGCGGCCGTTGATCGCCTCGGTCGGACCGTTGGACGTGCCGGGGCGGTCGAAGTAGGCGAGCACGTCGTCGGCGCGCTTCCTCAGCGTCCGGCCGAGTGTGGTGAGTTCGACCAGCGCCCTCGGGACACCGCTGCTGATCGAGGCAATCAGGTTGGCCATGAGCTCGCGGCCGTGGTGGCGGTCTTCGTGGCGGTAGGCGGCGATCATCCGCTGGTAGATCCCCCAGGTCGCCTCGACCTCGACATGCTCCTCGGCCCCGAACAACGTGCGGAGTCGAGCGGCCTGCTTGTCGGTCAGCAGCTCGGCGCCGGTGTGCAGGGTCCGCCGCGCGGCATACAGCGGGTCGCCCTTCATCCCGCGGTGGCCGTGGATGGCCTGCTGCACCCGGCGCCGGCACCGGTCGAGCGCGTCCCCGGCGAGGCGGACGACGTGGAACGGATCCATGACCGCCACCGCGTCGGGGAGCTCCTCGGCGGCGGCGGTCTTGAAGCCGGTGAACCCGTCCATCGCGACGACCTCGATCCCGTCGCGCCAGGTGTCGGGTCGGGCGGCGAGCCAGGTCTTGAAGGCCTCCTTCGAGCGACCCTCGACCATGTCCAGCAGCCTGGCGGGGCCGGTCTTGTCGCGGATCGGGGTCAGGTCGATGATCACGGTGACGTACCTGTCGCCGCGCCTGGTGTGCCTCCAGACGTGCTCATCGACGCCGATGACCCTCACGCCGTCGAAGCGGGCCGGGTCGTCGATGAGAACACGTCGGCCTTCAGCAAGCACGGCGTCGTTGGCGGTGTCCCAGGCGACGTCGAGTCCCTCGGCGATCCGGGTGACGGTGAGGTGCTGCACGACCAGCGCTTCGAGCGCCCACTGCAGCCCACGGCGCGAGAGCTTCGACCGCGGCTCGGCCGCACGGGTGGTGTCTTGGCGCCACACGTGCCCGCAGCCGGTGCAGCGGTAGCGACGCACCGCGACCTCCAACACCGTCGGTCGCCACCCCAGCGGCTCGTGCGCGAGCCGACGGATCACGGTGTCCCGAGCAGCGCCTTCGGCGCCGCAGCGTCGACACCACTCGTCCGGGGTCAGGACTCTGCAGGCGAGCACCGCGCGGTCGGGCTCGAGGCGCTGGCCGGTCACGACGAGGTCGAGTTCGTCGAGTCGGCAGAACGTTGTCAGGTCCGGGCGAGCGAAGCGGGCCCGAGCGGTAGCGACAGGCAACGACGTCAGACCTCCGGATGTCAGGCGTGGAACGTCATCTTCCGAAGACCTCGACCACGATCTAGCCACCGTCGCGCCGGAGTCGCTTCGATCAACGAGTACACCTCATCAGAAGCCCATTGCCAAGGCCTTGCTCCGTTGTGAGCGACGACGTCGTGGGGATGGGGATCTCAGTCAGTGCAGGGCGCCGAGCTCGACGAGAAGAACGCCGGCGATGATGAGTGCGATGCCGCCCATCATGAGCGCGGTGAGCGGCTCCTTGAAGAGGGCTTTGGACGCGACGGCCGTTAGGGCAACTCCGGACGCTGCCCAGATGCCGTAAGCGACACCGAGGCCCAGGCCCTCATTAAGGGCGAGGGTGAGAAACGCGAAGGCCAGGAGGTAGCCGCCGGCGACGGCGGCGTAGTAGGCGCGGACGCCAGTAGCTGCCATGCGCAGCGAGAGGGTAGCGCTGACCTCGGCAATGATGGCTCCGAGGAGGAACAGGTAAGCCATCAGGTGGCTTCTTCGAGGTTCTTGACCGCGTGCTGGGAGCCGAGTTCGACGGTGAGGACGCCGGCAATGATGAGGACGATGCCGACGCCCATGAGTGCGGTGAGGGTTTCATCGAAGATCAGCGACGACATCACGGCGGTGGTGGCGACACCGAGGGCGCCCCAAATGCCGTAGGCGACGCCCAGCGCCATGCCCTGACGCAGAACGAGGGCGAGGAGAATGAACGAGGCGATGTAGCCAGCCGCGACGAGCACGTACAGTCCGGGTCGATCGAGTGCTCCCTTCAGCGACAGCGAACCGGTGACCTCGCTGAGGATGGACCCCGCGAGCAGTAGCCACTTGGTCATGAGTTCTCCTGGATGAGGTGGTGTGCGAGTGCTCGAATGGCGTCGGTGTCCTCGTCGGATAGGGCGATGCCGTTGCCGGCGGTGTTGAGCCAGATGCCGTCGGCCAAGAGTCGGACGCCGTGGAGGCGGGCCCGCTGGTCGGCCGGAAGGGTCTCGGGGACGTCGACCCAGGCCCCCATGCGGCTGTTCCATCGCTCGGTGAGCGGCTCGCGCAGGCGGGGGTCGGTGAACATGACCAGGTCGCCGTAGTCGAACGGCCCGTCGCAAGCCCAGTCAACGTAGGCGGCGAGGCGTTCGCTGATCGTGGGTACGTTTGGGTTGGTGGTAGCCAGGCGGGCGGCCAGATCCCGCTCGTAGCCGTCGAGGAGGTGGTCGATGACGGCGGTCATCAGTGCTTCCTTGGTTGGGAAGTGGTACATCAGGCCAGCCTTAGTGATTCCTGCAGCGCGAGCTGCGGACACCAGGGAGACAGAGGCGCCAGTGCGGGCCCACGCAAGAGTGCTGGCGAGAACGCCGCCTCGCGCCGACGGTCGGTGGGCAGGTGCACTAGTACTCATATCGACAACTCTACCTACCGGTAGGGTAAGTAACAAACTCATGGTGAGCTGGGCCTCCCGAGCTGAGCGTCAGCATGCTAAGAGCGTGACCGCCCGGCACCTACGACGCCCCGGCCAAGGCGATCAACGGATGACTCGAACACCTCTGTGACTTCCGCGCGTGGGTTCCGAAACCTCATCAACTATCGCTAGGCCACTACTCAAAGCCGGCGACTTCCAGACCGCGACTACACCCTCGATTGGGATGAGCCAGTAAAGGGTCTGAGTTCTCGTGGTCGCTGTAGGGGTGGTGTCGGGCCTGCCGACTAGATCGACCGTTATGGCGGAGTACCAGTAAGACTTCTGGATAAAGTTTTTACACGTGTACTTCGCTGTCACACGGCGACCTGTTCCACCCGTGTTCGGGCCACTCCGCCGGACACAGGAGCGGGTCTACCCCGATCACACTGCTACGAAGTAGCGGGCCGAAGACCTGAACTTCCAAGGGGTGAGGTACCGTCGGGGCAGACGAACTGCATAGGGGCATAAAGGAAGGGCCAGGAGGTAGGAACTCCTGACCCTTCGAGAGACCTAGGACGTAGGACTCCTGATCTCTCGACCGGTAGCAGTACAAGCTGCTTGCCGGCCACGCTTTTCGCCACGCACTAGAAGCGTAGCGCGAAGCTCGCCCGTCGTCACGGTGGCGCTCCAGGCTCCACGCCGACACCCACAGCGTTCCTATCGAGGTCGTAGCGCGGCCCCCGCCGAGTGCAGTAGTGCGACCGTGTTGGGAGAGGCCGTTAGAGGGCAGGTCCGTTCACCGTCTGTTTCAGCTCCTCTCGTCGGCAGCGTTGACTGCTCGAGCCACCCGCTCGCAGTCACTCCGCACGCCGCCGGCACCCCCGCAGCATCGGGCAGCGTCAGCGTGCCTGGCTGCTGCCAGGAAACCCCCGTTCTCCGTCACGTCACCGTGCGCGTCGTATCTCCCCATTTCTCTTAGGCACATTTGCACAGAGTGCCTACCAGCTACGCTGGCCCTAGCGGGCCATCGTTCGCTGGTGTCGGTTCGGCGTGGTGTGAGGGGGTGTGTTGGCTGTGATGACGGCGGCGAAGCTAGGCGCGGGCAGCACGGACTACTACGAGTCGACGGTGGCTGAGGGTGCGCGTATCCCGGGTGCGGACATGACGGACTACTACGGCGAGGCGGGGGATGCTGCGGCGCGGGTGTTCGTGGTGGGGCGTGCGGGTGGGGACCGTGCGCAGATGGAGTCGTATCTGGGGGTGGGCGATGGTCAAGTGCTCGATGGGTTGATGGTTGGGGCGTGGTTCAACGAGCCGATCGCGCCGTCGGGGGCGTCGTTGGGGCGGGCGTACTCGGAGCGCAGCGTGTACGGCTACGACGTGACGACGGCGGCGCCGAAGAGCGTGTCGATGCTGTGGGGGCTGAGTGATGATGCGGTGGTGCACGAGCAGATCGTGGCCGCGCATGAGGCGGCGATCAGGTCGGCGCTCGGGTATCTGAGTGAGCATGCGGGGTACACGCGGGTGCACAACCCGGTGACGGGTCAGAAGGACTTGGTCCGCACGTTGGGGCTGAGTGGGGTCACGTATCAGCACCGCACGAGCCGTGCGGGTGATCCGCACCTGCACACGCATGTGTTGATCCACAACAGGCAGGTTCGTGCTGACGGGGGCGGCGTGGGCAGCTTGGACGGGCAGAGCTTGCTGCACGAGCTGAAGGCTGGCGGGTCGATCTATCAGGCGGCGTTGCGTGCGGAGTTGTCGCAGCGGCTGGGGGTGTCCTGGAAGGACGTGGACCCGACGACGGGTCAGGCCGATTTAAAGCAGGTCAGTCGTGAGCACATCGAGGCGTGGTCGCAGCGGCACAACCAGATCAGCGCGTGGACTGATGAGCACTTGTCTGGGGCGGATGCGGGGGTAAGCGCGGCGCAGTTGGCGCAGGCGCAGAAAGCGACTCGTGAGCACAAGGAGACCGGCGCGAGTGATGAGCAGTTGCGGGCGCAGTGGCGTTCGGATGTGCGCGCACAGGGCCTCGATGTTTCGGCGTGGATGGCAGGTGCGCGGGCTGACGCGCCGGTGGTATTGCCGTCGGCGGAGGCGGTGCTGGAGCAGTTGTCGCAGGTGCGTTCGACGTTCACCCGTGCTGATGCTGTCGAGGTGGCGGCGGCGTTGATGCCGCCAACGATGCCCGCGCAGCAGGTACGCGCGGCGGTGGAGGAGCTTGCCGGGCAGGTCGTGGGTGAGGCGCTGATCTTGAGCGTTGATCCGGACAAGCAGCACGGTGAGCGCCTGGCGCATGAGCGTGAGGGCAGCGTGCGGTACGCGAGCACGGAGACGATCGAGCGTGAGCAGCTGATGCTGCGCAGCGCGCAAGAACGGGTTGCGGGGCTGGCTGTCGACGAGGCGGTGCTGGCGGCAAGTGGGGGCGTGCTGGAGCGGTTGAGTGCGGATCAGCGGCAGGCCGTCACGACGATGGCGCGCAGTGATGCGCGGGTGACGCCGTTCGTTGCGCCGGCAGGGTCGGGCAAGACGTTCTCGTTGGCGTCGTTGCAGCAGTTGTACGCGGCGCAGGGACGCGAGGTCGTGGGTTTGGCGCCGACGGGCAAGGCCGCGGACGTGATGACTGGTGAAGGTGTCGTGACGTCGGCGTCAACGGTCGCGGCGATGCGAGCCAGGATCGAAGCCGGCCGGCACGGATGGTCGCCTCGAACGGTCGTGTTCGTGGATGAGGCCGGCATGGTGGGTACCCCTGATCTGGCGCGGATCATCGAGGCGGGGCGTGAGGCTGGGGCGAAGATCGTCTTGACCGGGGATCCTGCTCAGTTGGACCCGGTCAAGGCCGCGGCCGGTGGCTTTTCGTTGCTGGCTGACACGTGTGCGGACACAGCGCAGCTGTCGCAGGTGCGCCGTCAGGTCGATGCTGATGAGCGCGCCGCTGGGTTGGCGCTGCGTGAGGGCAGCGTCAGCGAGGTGAACATGGCTGCTGACTGGTACGCGCACGCTGATCGTCTGCGCCTGGGGAACGACGCCGCGATGCTCGAGGCGGCGTACCGGGCGTGGTCCCGTGATCGTGACGGCGGGCTCGAGGCGCGGCTGATCACGCAGAAACTCGAGGTCGCGGACGCGTTGAATGTGCGCGCTCAGGCTGAGCGGTTGCCGCAGCTGCTCGAGACAGCCCGCCAGGACGCTCACCGGCAGGGCCTGAGTCCGCGTGAGAGCGACGCGTTCGTGAAGGCGCAGGTTCGGACGGTTCCCACCTCACGCGGGCAGCAGGCACGCATCGGCGATGACCTGATCACCCGCAAGAACACCGCCAGGCTGCGCGCGAGCGACGAGCATGGACATGACGCTGGGGCGGTGCGTAACGGGCAGACGTGGCGGGTGCAGGCGACTCGTGATGACGGCAGCGTCGTCGTGACACGCCCCGGCGAGGACGGAATTGTCAGCGCGTTCTTGCCCGGTGAGTACGTGCGTGAATCAACGCATCTGGGTTACGCGGTCAGTGTGCACGCAGCGCAAGGAATGACCGCTGATCGTGTGCACGCCGTCCTGGACGCCAGTACCGCCGACCGGGGCGCGTTGTACGTCGCGATGACGCGCGGGCGGCACCGTAATACGGCCTACCTGACGGAATCACGCGTCGGGGACCAAGCGCACGAGCACGGCGCGCACGCGTCGACGGTCAAGCCGTGGCATGCGACCAGTGGTGAAGCTCGGCGCGCATTCGTCGCGATCGCGAGTCGTGATACTCGAGATCGGGCTGCACACACTGTTCTGGCCGAGGCCCGTAGCGAATACGCCGCCCATGTCGCCGCCCGCGCTGCGCACGTGAAAGCGAACCCACCAGCAGAACTTGTGCGAGCCCAAGCCCGCGCTGAACGGCGCGCCCTGGAAAAGGCCCAGTACGACGCGTCGAGGATCGAGTCACCGGAAGACATTGCGGCAGCTTTCGACGCCGAGTGGGACGCCTACGACACCGAAAGAAGCGAACCTCCCCAGCACGAACGTTTCCAGACGGCGCTGGCTTCTTTGAAGCGGATGAATGCGGAACAGCGACGAGGGGCGAGCACGGCCGGTAGCGGAATCGCACCCAAGCCCAGTAGCAACGAAGAAGCGTTGGAGCGTATCCGACGCCGAGTCGAAGAACGCCGTACAGGCAAACCGGCGCCAGGGCGAGCCACGAACACGCAACCGCGATATGACCGCTTCGACTCCCCGACCTATCGGGATAACGGCCCCAGCATCGACCGGTAACAGCCCTCCCTGGCTGGGGGCACCTCCAAGGCTCTGAGCGCAAGGGGGCGTGTCCCTTGCGCTCGTCGACCGCCCGACATCGCACCCTGCCAGAACGCGCCCGGACCTACGGCACCCCTCCGCAAGCTCCGGGGCACACTCCGGCCCGGCCCCGTCCCGGCTGATCGGGAACTCACGCCGAACGGGCGACGAGCGCAAGGGACACACCAAGAGGGGGCCGG
>NZ_SEIP01000026.1:0-9916 GCF_004146205.1 Yimella sp. RIT 621 | reverse complement strand
ACCTTCACGTACTCCCACGGAATCATCGACAGCAGGTGCGCGATCACGTTGATGCGGGACGCGCGCTTGTCCTCGGATTCGACCACGTACCAAGGCGATTGCGAGCGGTCGGTGGCAGCGAACATCTGGTCCTTGGCCTGTGAGTAGGCCTCCCAGCGGGTGATCGACTCGAGGTCCATCGGGGACAGCTTCCACTGCCGCATCGGGTCGCTGTGACGCGACTTGAAGCGCGCCTCCTGCTCAACGTCCGACACCGAGAACCAGTACTTCAACAGGATGATGCCGTCGTCGATCAGCATCTGCTCGAAGATCGGCGCCTGCACCAGGAAGCGCTCGTACTGCTCCTCCGTACAGAACCCCATCACATGCTCTACGCCGGCGCGGTTGTACCAGGAGCGGTCGAAGATGACGATCTCGCCGGCGGCCGGCAGGTGCTGGATGTAGCGCTGGAAGTACCACTGCGTCTTCTCGCGGTCGGACGGTGCGGGCAGCGCGGAGACGCGAGCAACGCGCGGGCTGAGGTACTCGGTGATGCGCTTGATCGCCGAACCCTTGCCGGCTGCGTCCCGGCCCTCAAAGATGACGACGACACGGGCACCGGTCTCCTTGACCCACTCCTGCATCGCCACCAGCTGAGCCTGGAGTCGCTCCAACTCCTCTTCGTAGAGGTCCTTGTCCATGCGGACCATGCCGCTCGCAGTCTTCTTGGCCATGTTCCGATCGTGCCATTGCGGCCCGCTGTCTGTTGCCAATTGGGCCGACCGGTGAGTGGCATCCGTCTCACCATGTGCGCGTCCGGCACCGATTCGATTGCGGAGACGGCCGATCGCAGAGGACGAGTCAGCACACGGGCGGTGCCGTTCAGCGCGAAAGATACTCAGCCGCGCACTCCCCAACCCCGGAGTGGGAAGCGCGCCGGCTGAGGTCTTTGTGGCCCGCCTCAGGCGAGGTCGAGCTTGGCGTTCTCGCCGTCCGGACGCTGCTTGGTGACCGCGCCCTTGACCATGCCGAACAGCTGCGCGGGCTTGCTGGGCGAATCCCAGAACTCACCGCCGGTGACGTTCACCCGGATCAACGCGACCTCAGGGCTCTCCGGCTCCTGCTGGAACCAGGCCTGCGCGAACGGGTTCCACAGCTCCTTCTTCTTCGCGACGTCGTCGACCAGTTCGCCTGTGCCACTGGCCGATACCCACGACGTGCCGCTGACGAACGCGATGTTCACCTGCGGGTGCATGGCGAGCTGGTCGATCTTCGGGGAGTCGGCGAACGCCATGAACCACAGCGTCCCGTCGTCGTCCACCTTCTGCACCGCCATCGGACGGCTGATGATCGTGCCGTCGGCGTCGACCGAGGTGAACATGCAGGTGCGCTCGTCCTTGACCATCTCGACGAACGTCGGGACGTCGTGCGCCGGTCCCTGCGCGGGGTCGGGCCTCCGACACGCCAATTAAGGGGAACGCGATGAACAAGAAGGACGAACCGGACGCAAGTGCCTGCCCGCAGACGTACGTGGAGCCCTGGCGCTAGAGAAATGGACGTAATGACGACCGGTTCCCTTCACTACGGCTGTAGTCAAGGGAACCGGTCGTTACTGGGTGCGGCTCTTCGCAGGCGCGGTCAGCGCAGGATGCCGTTGCCGACCTTGCGTCCCCACCAGCGTCCGAGTCCGAGCTTGTCGCCGGAGAACGTGTAGGCGACCACCAGGAGTCCGAGTGCCTCGAGCCAGTGGCTGTCGAAGACCGGGTTCGTGAAGCCCTTGCCGGACTGGCCGATCGGGAACTCTGCGAGGTACATGAGGAAGAGCAGCAGCGTGCCCGACCAGGCGGCGAGCTTCAGGCCCGCGCCGAAGAGCATCGCGATGCCGATACCGGCGAGGCCGGCCATGAACAGCCAGTCGGACCACGTGCCGGCGATGTTCTTGAAGAAGTCGCCGAACGGGCCCTCCGCGTTCTTCATGAATCCCTGCGCCGGCTTGCCGCCGTTGACCCAGGCGCGTGCTTCGGGCGTCGCGTAACCGAGGCCGAACAGCTTGTCCAGGAACGGCCACAGGAAGAAGAAGCCGAGGATGATCCGCAGGATGCTCAGCAGCCAGCGAGCGATCGGGGATCGGACGACGTCCTCCTGGAACGTCACCGCGCGGTCGGTTGCGTCGTGGTCGCGACGCCCTGCGCGGTCGTGTCCTTCGTCAACTCCGCGGTCTGTCGTGTTGCTCATGGCCAACATCCCTCCCACGGGGTGGTGGGCGATCCGGGGCGGTTCGCCCTACCTACTATCAATGGTAGTACTACGCCGCGTAAGTGGCCAATCCATTGCCTCGGTGCGTCGTGTCGGTGTCGGACGAGCGAAGTTCGAGGCGGCGTGTCGGCCGTTGCCCGGAGGGTGTCAGTGCCGAGCAATACGATCCAGATGCAGAGCCCTTCAAGGGGGGGCCACGATCAAGGGGGACACGTGAAGCGACGCATGCTGGGAGCAACGGCCGCGGCGGTGCTGGTGCTGAGTGGTTGCAACGGTGGTTCGAACGACGCCGCGACGAAGTCATCGCCGGCAAGTTCGGCGAGCGCGACCGGGTCGAGCACCTCGAGCGCCTCGACGACGACCGGGTCGCCGAGGCCTACGTCATCCTCCGCCTTGACCTCCTTGGCCTCGCCGAGCTCGTCCGCATCGTCGACACCCAGCAGCACATCCGGTGGGCGTACCGAGATCGTCGGCATCAACCCACGTACGACCTCGGGCACCCTCGCACCCGGATGGACGACGCGCCGCGACTCGATGGGCTGCGGCGGCTACACAGACCCGTCAGGTTTCGCGATCGCCGACGGCATCTTCCACTGCGGCTCGAACGCACAGGGCCTGAACGCCTGCTGGCCACTGAGCGATGGAACGTCCGCATGTCTGCACTCCGCGTTCAACCGTGAGCTGGCGCTGATCGACACTCCGGACGGCAGTGCGGTGAAAGCACCGGCATCGGCCTCTCCGTTCGCCGTCCAGTTGAGTGACGGCGTGCGCTGTGAGGTGGTCAGCCATGCGCACCACCCGCCGCGCCCGGACCAGCGGTTGTCCTGGTACTCCTGCGCCGACGGCCGCGGCTTGTTCGCGCGTTCCAGCGCAGACCCGCTCCCGAGCAGCTTCGACCGAAGCGCAGCGGCGTGGACTGCCGATGCAGCAACCGGCAACGGCGCGATGAAGAAGGTCTCGATCCGCAAGGCGTGGTTTGCCACCGCGACGAAGGTGTCCGCCGCCTCGTCCCCGGCCGCCTCTGGCCTCGACCAGGTCGGCACTGCGAACGCGTTCCTGCGTGCGATCGGAGCGAAGAACGAGACCAAGGCCGCTCAGTACGGAACGCCCGCAGCGATTCGTGGCACCGACAGCGGCGGGATCGAGAACGTCGTCTACGACACGTGCACGCCGAAGGGCGGCACCCCGTGGACGTGCGTGGCCGAAGTGGGCGAGAACCACACCGACAACGTCTGGTACGCGACCTTGACCGTCACCAAGCAGAGCGGTCGGTGGATGGTCACCGGCTACCGGCCGTGGGACACCTGCGAAACCACGCCTATCGAGAGCTGCGTTCCGAGCTGATCTCGGTGACAGCGCTCGCGGCGAGGTTGTGCCAGCGCCACGGTTTGTCGATCAACGCATGACCGCCGCCGGGCACCTCGGTGTAGGTCGCGTCTGCCCCTAGTGCCTGGAGCCGTTCGACGAACCGGCGCGCTTTCGCGGGCGAGCAAACGGTGTCGTTCTCACCGTGGATGACTCGAACGATCTTCTCGCGCAACGGTTCTGCGTGTTCGTCGTCGGCCACCCAGGGCGCAAGGGCGACGCTGCCGATCACCGACTTCTCGCGTCCGGCGCGGATCGCCGCCCACCCCCCGCTGGAGTGACCCAGCAGCACGATCGGCAGGTCGTACTCGGCGTGCAACCGGCGGACGAGTTCACGGGCCTGGACGACTCCGCTCCCGGACTGCGCCACCCAGCCACCGTGCGTGTTGTGCACCAGGACCGGGGCGACCCGGCCCCTCGACACCCGCCGGACGGCCGACGCGAAGGGGAGCATCCGTAGGTAGGAGATGTCGCGAAAACGCTTGGGCTGCAACTCCGTTGCGCGCCCGCCGTGGAGCAGGAGTGCGATGGCCTGGGTGCGTCCGGTGACGCGGACGCGTCCCTGGCGGACCGCGTCCATCGCGTCGTCGAGGTCGATGTCGTCCGGCATTGTCCGACTCTGTTCACCTAACTCAGGGCAGCAACACGACTTTGCCGGTGACCGTGCGGGTCTCCAGCGACTGCAGCGCCTCGGCTGCCTGCTTGAGGGGGTAGGTGTCGCCCACGATGGGCTTCAGGACGCCGCTCTCCAGGTGCGGGCGCAGCGCCTCCCACTCCTTGGCGATGTGCCCCGGACGCGTCAACGCGTACGCACCCCAGCCGACTCCCACGACCGAAATGTTGTTCAGCAGAAGGCGATTCACCTTCACCTCGGGAATCGAACCGGCGGTGAATCCGATGACCAGGATGCGTCCGTCGTCCTTCAGGCAACGAAGCGAGTCGGTGAAGCGGTCACCGCCCACTGGGTCGACGACGACGTCGGCCGACTTGCCGACCGCGTCCTTGAATCCCTCGGCGAGCACGTACTCGTCCGCGCCGGCCTGCTTGGCGACCTCACCCCTGGCATCGGTCGAGACGACCGCGATCACTCGTCCGGCGCCGAAGGCCTTGGCGACCTGGATGGACGCGGTGCCGATGCCGCCGGCGGCGCCGTGCACCAGGACGGTCTCACCCTCGGCGAGCTGCCCGCGTTCGACGAGTCCGAAGTAGGCGGTGCAGTAGTTGAACAGGAAGGACGCGCCTTCCTCGAAACCGACCGAGTCGGGCAGCTTGAAGGTCATCGACGGGTCGGCGGCGACCTTCTGCGCGAACCCGCCGAGCAGCGGGAGCGCTGCCACGCGGTCGCCCTGGGACAAGCCGCTCCCATCGGGGGCGGACTCGACGATGCCGGCGACCTCGGCGCCCGGGACGAAAGGCGTTTCCGGCTTCATCTGGTAGAGGCCACGGGTCTGCAGGAGTTCGGGGAAGGCGACGCCGGCCGCCTTCACGTCGATGACGACCTTGTCGTCGCCGGACGGGTCGGGCAGCTCGTTGAATTCGAGGGCGTCGGGTCCGTCGAGGGTGGTGATCTGAATGGCCTTCATGGTCTTCCTTCGTGAATGTCGTCGTGGGACCTGATTGCTGCTGAAGTCGCTTCGTTCGCGCACGAGGTTTCGGCGCAGGCTGATTCCTTCGTCATCAGCCTGGCTCAACCAGCGGGATTGTCGGTATCAGCCTGGCTCAACCAACCGGATCGTCGGTATCAGCCTGGCTCAACCAACCGGATCGTCGGTATCAGCCTGGCTCAACCAGCGCGATTGTCGGCGTCGGTCGGGCTCAACCAGCGCGATCGTCGGCACTGGGCGACTCGGCCGGCGTGGGGCAGACCGCCGGTCGAGTAGTGAGGGAGGGCTACCGACCGAGCGCGATCGAGACCTGGTGCGGAACACGGTCACCTGTACGTGGGCATGGTGAGGCCGAGGGCGTTGGTCCAGAGTCTCGTGGCGGTGGTGACCAGCGCGTCGACCGGGGTGTTGTCGTCGAACAGGTAGGAGTCGTTCGCCAGGCGGGAGACCATGCCCGAGAGCGCGGTGGCCGCGATCCGGGCGTCCAGCTCGGCGTCCGCGAGGCCGCGTTTCTGCAGGTCACGGATCGCGCGGGTGTTGCGGTCGATGAACGCGTCCGCCCTCGCTTTACGCAGATCGCGGAAACGCGGGTCGACCGAGGCCACCTGCCCGAGCAACTGGTTCAGCCGCGCGTTACGTGAAAACGCTTCGAAATAGGCCCGATTGCTCTCGGCGATGATCGCCACCGGGTCGTCGGCCGGGGCGATGCGTCCGGTGCCGGGGTGCAGCATGTCGGCCTGAGCCTCGTGCAGCACCGCCGCGAACACTTCGTCCTTGCCGTCGAACCAGGTGTAGAACGTGCCGATCGAACACTGCGCCTCGGCCACGATGTCGACCAGGCGCGAGTCGACGTACCCGTCGCGTTCGAAGACGGTGCGGGCCGCACGGACGAGGTTATCCCGCGTCCGGCGGCCGCGCGGTGTCTGCGGTTGGACGCCGACCATCGACGGGTCGACCAGCGCCGGCAACGAGGCCGAGCGCGCCGCGGTCACGACTTCTTGCCCCAGTTGGCGTCGCGGCGACGCAGTTCCTGGCGGGCGATCGTCATCTTGTGCACCTCGTCCGGGCCATCGGCCAGACGCAGGGTGCGCATGTGGGCGTACATCTTCGCCAGCGGGAAGTCGTCGCTCACGCCGCCGCCGCCGTGCACCTGGATCGCGCGGTCGATGACCTTGAGCGCGACGTTCGGTGCGACGACCTTGATCGCGGAGATCTCGGTGCGGGCGCCCTTGTTGCCGACGGTGTCCATCAGGTACGCCGCCTTCAGGGTGAGCAGGCGGGCCATCTCGATCTCCATGCGCGACTCGGCGATCCAGTCCTGGATGTTGGAGCGGTTGGCGATCGGCTGACCGAAGGTGACGCGCGACTGGGCGCGGTCGATCATCAGGTCGAGGGCGCGCTCGGCGACACCGATTGCCCTCATGCAGTGGTGAATTCGGCCCGGACCGAGACGTGCCTGACTGATCATGAAGCCGTCACCCTCACCGGCCAGCAGCGCCGACTTCGGGACGCGGACGTCCTCGAAGATGACCTCGGCGTGACCCTCGCGGTCCTGGTAGCCGAAGACCGGCAGGCCGCGGACGACCTTCACACCGGGGGTGTCGAGCGGGACGACCATCATCGACTGCTGGCGGTGCTTCTCGGCCGACGGATCGGTCTTGCCCATCACGATGAGGACCTTGCAGTTCTTGTGCAGGGCGTTGGAGGTCCACCACTTGCGGCCGTTGATGACGTACTCGTCACCGTCGGCAACCATCTGCGTCTCGATGTTGGTGGCGTCCGAGCTGGCGACGGCCGGCTCGGTCATCGCGAAGGCCGAGGCGATCTTGCCGTCGAGGAGCGGCTTGAGCCACTTCTCCTTGTGCTCGTCGGTGCCGAAGAGAGTCAGCACCTCCATGTTGCCGGTGTCGGGCGCGTTGCAGTTCGTCGCCTCAGGTGCGAGCTCGATGCTGCGTCCCATGACCTCGGCGAGGTGCGCGTAGTCGAGGTTCGACAGGCCGGGGCCCCACTCCTTGTGCGGGTGGAACAGGTTCCACAGACCGCGGTCGCGTGCCTCGGCCTTGAGGTCCTCCAGCACCTGCGGGTGGTGGTTGACGTCGCCGGACGTCACCATCTGCTCGTGGTACACGCTCTCGGCCGGGTAGACGTACTCGTCCATGAAGGACAGCAACTTCTCCCGGTACTCCTGGCCGCGCTCACTGGGTTCGAACATGGTTCGCCTCTCGTCGGTGGTTTGCTCCAGTCTTACCTGAATCCGGATTCAGGTTCAAGGTGGCGGCTGGAATCAGGTGGATGATCTCCGGGCTTCTCGAGCTGTGTGGTTGCGTCCCAGCGACCCTCACCTGGTCTCGATCGCGGCACTCCGCTGACGCTCCGCACCTACTCGGCCGGCGTGATCGGTGCGACGTCCAGCGCGACCGAAGTTGGCGAAGCAGCCCTCGGTGTGAGCGTCGCGTTAGCGTGGGACATGAAGACCTCCGTGGTGGCTGTGGGTGCGTGGTAGCTCCACACCTCACCCGGAGGTCTTCCTCACCTTCCAGTCGACTCGCCGTAGCTAACGCCCGTGGACAGAACAGCTAAGGGGCGGATCGGGCCTCCGCTGCTTCGTTGCCTTCTCGGTCACTCGCCTTCGCGGGCGGTTCCGTATCCCCTTGCGGCGGCGGGCTTCTCGTAGCGGCCGGCTCTCAAGCGGCTTTGAAGGAGGCGGGATGGCCCGGTTTCGCTGCTTCTCCTAAGCGAGGCAAGCACCTGGGCTTGGAAGAACTGCTCACCGGCGGTCCTTCGCGGCCGGCAACGATGCGCACCGTAGGTACAGATGCGCAGGTTACGTACAGGTGCCCACGCTGCATCCGGATGCGCACGCTATAACGTGCGCATCCGGACGTAACCCGGGCCTTTGTACATAACCTGCGACCCTGCGTCGTGCTGCGCGGCTTGTCCCAGAACCAGTCGATGGCTGCTCTGATCGTCTTGTGTGTAGCGGACCCCCGCGCCTGCGGATGGTTCGTGGTGCGTCGTCCTGGCGCCGTGCCTTTGCACGCCAACGCCACCTTCCGGATGACTTCCGCATCGGCCAAGTCGTCCGGCGTCGGCACGTACACTGCCTCGCCCTTCATGGAACCCCCTTGTTCGCAACGAGTCGTACTGCATTATGCGGCCGCAGCACCAGGGTGATTCAACGACGAAGGGCGGATCCTCGAGAGGATCCGCCCTTCGGTCTTCGGGTGCGCGAGGGGGGAGTTGAACCCCCACGCCCTTTCGGGCACACGGACCTGAACCGTGCGCGTCTGCCTATTCCGCCACTCGCGCGAGACCACCCAAGTCTGCCTTGTCGAGGTCCCTGACACAAATCGAGTTGTTTCCCGTCCGGGTGAGCACTTTCACAGTGGCTACTCACAACTGTGGAGAACAGTGTGGATAAGTGGGGAGAACATGTTGAGACATGTGTAACGGTCGCCTGTTCAACCGGCGTCCGGCGCGGGCTGGCGGGCGGATGGGTGGGAGGTACCTGTGGAGATCGGTCGGATGAGTTCGCGGCGGGCACGGACGAAGGAGCTACGGACGCGCGTTACGCCGAGGTACGCGTCTGTACTCCGTCGTAACGCGCGATTGTCGCGCTTTCGTGCGTGGATTCCGAGCAACGTGTCAGGATCGGGCGCATGGAGCCGGTCATCGGGGTAGTGCTGTGCATCCTCATCGTCGTTGCTGTCGTGTTCGGGCTGAAGGCTCTGAACGCCAAGAACTCGAAGGTTCCGGTCTTCGAC
Organism: Yimella sp. RIT 621; assembly: GCF_004146205.1. Taxonomy (NCBI): domain Bacteria; kingdom Bacillati; phylum Actinomycetota; class Actinomycetes; order Micrococcales; family Dermacoccaceae; genus Yimella; species Yimella sp. RIT 621. The sequence goes on along the minus strand of NZ_SEIP01000026.1, from coordinate 948 downwards.
GGGGTGGCTCCGGGAGTGATTCCGGCCAACCCGGAAGCGCACCCGACGCACTTCGTGTCGTCCAAGAACCTTTTGCCCAACCCGCCGCCGCCCAGGTTCGAGCCGCCGGAGCGAATCCTGTCGTGGATGACCGGCGCGCTCGGGCCGAAGGGAGTCGGCGGACGTGACTTCGGCGCCCTCGTCGTCGACCTGGCCGTGGCCGGGTACATCCGCATCGACAAGGACCCGAATGCAGACCTGTCGCGCCGGCGTTCGAACACCGACTGGAATCTGACCCGTACGAACAAGGACGCGAGCCAGCTGGTCGGCGCCCCGCACGAACTCATGCTGATGGCGTTTCCGCAGGGCAACCCGGGCGACGCCACCGAGATGGACGCCCTCAGCCGGCGTGCCCGTGCAGGCGTCGGTCAGATCGTCCGCGACTACATGAACAGGGACGCCGACGTGGCCATCGGCGCCGGGAACCGGTTCGAGCGTCACCCGATCCGGACGGCGCTGCAGGCGCAGACCGACCAGTTCCACCAGTACCTCAAGACCGCCGAGGCCGACCAGATCCGTGTAGAGCAGGCCGCTTCGATCTTCAGCCGCTATCTGCCGTGGGCCATCGCGCTCGGTGAGGCCGAGCACTGGGCGAAGGTCTTCAAGGACGTCGCCCGCAACGCCGGGATCGGTGACGGCAGCGTCGGGGCGACGGACGCCGTCATCCTAAGCACCTGGGGGACGGACCTCGCGTGGTTCGGCGGCGTGGACTTCGGTGGCTTCGGGGACGGTGGGTTCGACGGCGGGTTCTTCGATGGCGGGTTCGACGGGTTCGGCGACTCGATCGGTGGACTGACCGACGGCATCGGCGACTTCGGTTCGTCGATGGACTCGTTCGGTGGAGACATCGGTGGCGGCTCGGGCGGGTCGGACGCTGGCTCGTCCGGTGGGGGTTGGAGCAGCTGTTCG
>NZ_SEIP01000025.1:0-10832 GCF_004146205.1 Yimella sp. RIT 621 | reverse complement strand
ATTCCAGTCGACTCGCCGTAACTAACGTCCGTGGACAGAACAGCTAACGCTCCGCACCTACTCGACCAGCGTGTGGGTGAGTCTCGTAACGCTCCGCACCTACTCGACCAGCGTGTGGGTGAGCCTCGTAACGCTCCGCACCTACTCGACCAGCGTGTGGGTGAGTCTCGTAACGCTCCGCGCCCACTCGACCAGCGTGTGGGTGAGTCTCGTCCTAATCTGCCTTGGTGTCAGATCGCGCTGTCGGCGGGCGGGGTGAAGTGCAACAGTTCGTCCACCCACCAGATCTGCCAGCCGAGGAAGACGACAGCCCAGGCGGCGGTACGCCAGCCGACCAGCAACCGGTCCCCCGACCGCTGTTGCGCGGCCCCGACCAGGATCGCGGTGATCGGCCAGAGGAACAGCAGGAAACGGAAGGTGCTGCTCCAGACGTCCACGATGGCCAGCAGGTACAGCGAGTACGACACCATCCACGCGCGCAGCACGAAACCCAGTCCGCGCGACCAGGGCCCCGTCATCATCATGAACACGACGGTGACCAGGACGAAGAGCACGATGACGCCCTTGCCCTCACCGAACAGGATCTGGAAGTTGGTGTACCAGGGCTTGAACGGCACGACGTCTCCGGCACGCCACCCGGCCTGGGTGCGCGTGTAGGCGTCCAACTCCCCTGTGCGCCAAGCAGCCACGGCCGGCCAGGCAAGGCCGCAGATGCCGGTCGCGATCAACGTCCCTGACGCGCCCAGGACGTCACGAGGGCGCAGCCGCAGATCGTGCCGCCGCAGCACCATTCGCAGCAGCACCGCCAGCACGACCCCGACGAGCGACAGAGCGATCGGTCGTTCAAAGCCGAGCAGCAGCGCGGTGGCGCTCGCCGTCAACCAGCGTTCCCTGGTGATCGCCCACAGGAAGATGGTCAGCAGCAGAATCCCGAGTGACTCGGTGTAGGTCATCTGCAGCACCGGCGACGAGGGCGCTACCGAGAACAACAGCGTGGCGGCGAACGCGCCGCGCGCACCGATCCGTTCACGCAACAGCACGCTCATCAACACGACAGCGGCACCGGCACAGGCGATCGAGATCAGTGATCCCGCGGCGCCGAACGACAACCCGCTGACCAGCATCAGTCCCGCTGTCATGGCCGGGTAGAGCGGCAGGAACGCCCAGGTGTTCTGCGCGACCTCGCCTTCCTGGTCGAGCGGCAGCACCTTCGGGTAGCCCTCACGGATAATCTGCTCGTACCACTTGCCGTCCCACGAATGGACGATGTCCCAGTAGCCGAGCGGTCCGCGCTCCTCCCGGTAGGCGACCACCATCTCGCCCGTGTGCGGCGCAATGCGGGCCATCAGCACCGCCGAGAACAACCGCGCGAGCAGGAACACACCGAGGACCCACCAGCCCAGGTGGGCGTCGACGGACCGACCCAGACGCTGCTGGACGCGCATCAGCGCGGAACAGGCTGCCAGGCTCATCGCGGCTCTGCGTGCCGGTGACAGCCGGCGAGATGATCGTCGACGAGACCGCATGCCTGCATTGCTGCATACATGGTGGTCGGCCCAACGTGCGCGAAACCGTTCTGTTTCAACGCTTTCGACAGTGCCACAGACTCTGGTGTCTGAGCCGGCACGTGGCTGAGGTCTGTCGGCGGACGGTGGTGCCGCGGGGCGAACGACCAGACGAATTCGTCGAGTCCGCCTCGCTCACGCAGGGTGAGCGTCGCCCGCGCGTTCGTGATCGCCGCGTCGATCTTGCGCCGGTTGCGCACGATGCCGGCATCCTTCAGCAGTCGGTCGACGTCGCCCTGGTCGAAGCAGGCGACTGCATCGGGGTCGAACTCGGCGAAGGCCACGCGGAACGCGGGTCGTTTGCGCAGGATCGTGATCCACGCGAGGCCTGACTGGAAGGCTTCCAGGCAGATCCGCTCGTACAGCGCCTGCTCACCGTGTACGGCCCGGCCCCACTCGTCGTCGTGATACGCGAGACAGAGCTGATCGGACCCGGCCCACGCACAACGTGCGATGCCGTCCGATCCGATGACGATTGCGTTGTCCCCCAAGGAAATTCTCTAATACTCGATGCGCTGGTCCCGCTCGGCACGCAGACGGGCGATCTCGGCGTCGCGGTCGTCGAGCGCCTCACGGAGGCGGTCGAGCACGTCGTCGACCTGCCCCATGCGGTAGCCGCGCACGGTCTGGTCGAAGCGCAGGGACGCGACGTCGTCCGAGGTCAGGTGGCCGTCGGGCAGGGTCTCGAAGGGTGTCGTGGTGACCGCGTCGTCCATGAACCCGCCGAAGCGTCCCATGACAGCGGCAACCGCCAGGCCGGCCACGACCACGAGCAGGACGATGAGAACGACGATCACCCGGACAGGGTAATGCCCGGAGGCCTCGCGATCCGACTCACGCCGGAGGGTGCAGCAGGCGGTCCTCACGGATGATGATCTCGACCGCCTCGGCCGGGTCGTCGACGATCTGCAGTCGCTTCACGTCGTCCGGCGAGATCATCCCCTCGGCCAGCAGCGTTCCGGTGACGAAGTCGAGCATCGGGGTCCAGAAGTCTGCGCCCAGCAACACCACCGGGAAGCTGGTGATCTTCTGCGTCTGCGCGAGCGTAATCGCCTCGAAGAGTTCGTCGAGCGTGCCGAATCCGCCTGGGAGCACAACGTATCCCTGCGAGTACTTCACGAACATCGTCTTGCGGACGAAGAAGTAGCGGAAGTTCACACCGAGATCGACGTACTCGTTCAGGCCGGTCTCGAAGGGTAGTTCGATGCCGAGTCCGACGCTGACTCCCCCGGCCTCGCAGGCCCCCTTGTTGGCTGCCTCCATCGCGCCCGGTCCACCGCCGGTGATGACCGCGTAGCCGGCTTCGGCGAGCAACCGTCCGACCTGCACAGCCTTGGCGTAGTGCTCGCTGCCGGGCTGGAGGCGGGCCGAGCCGAACACGCTGATCGCCGGTCCGAGTTCGGCGAGCGCGCCGAATCCCTCGACGAACTCCGCCTGGATGCGCATCACCCGCCAGGGGTCGGTGTGCAACCAGTCGGAGTCGGGTTGGCGATCCAGCAGACGCTGGTCGGTGGTGGTGTGGGGCACCTGCGAACCACGCAGCGTCGTGGCCCCGCGGCGGTAGCCGCGGCGTTCGATCTCGACCATCTCGATCTCGGCGCGAGTCATGCCGATCGGCTCCTCCCCCTTGGCTGCGTTCATCGTGCCTGGCTCCCGTCCGCGAAGTCGGGCGACAGCCATCGCCGCATGGCCTCCAAGGCGGCGGTGATCTGATCCTCGGGGCAGCGTTCGTCGTCGGTGTGTGCCAGGTTCGGGTCGCCGGGCCCGAAGTTCACCGCCGGGACGCCGAGCGCCGAGAACTGTGCGACGTCCGTCCAGCCCTCCTTGCCGACGACCGGGAGTGCGAGCGCGTCGACGAACCCCTTGGCGGCGGGCTTGTCGAGGCCGGGCTTCGCCCCGTCGGCGGCGTCCTTGACCTCCATCTCGTACCCGGCGAAGACCTCGCGCAGATGGGCCAGCGCCTGCTCGGTGTCGCGGTCGGGTGCGTACCGGTAGTTGACCGAGACGACGCATCGGTCAGGGATGACATTGCCCGCGATGCCGCCGGCGATACCGACCGCGTTCAGCGCCTCGTGGTAGGCGAGGCCCTCGACGTCGACCGTACGTGGCTCGTACGCGGACAGCCGGGCGAGGATCTCCCCCGCCTCGTGAATCGCGTTGTGTCCGTTCCACGGTCGTGCCGAATGAGCGGCGATGCCCTTGGCCGACACGTCGACCTTCATCGTGCCCTTGCAGCCGCCCTCGATCCCGCCGTCCGTCGGTTCGAGCAGCACCGCGAAGTCGGCCTGGAGCCAGTCGGGGTGATTGCGCACGAGCCGGGCCAGGCCGTTGAACTCGGCTTCGATCTCTTCGCAGTCGTAGAAGACGTAGGTGACGTCGCGGGTCGGTTCGGGCACTCCCGCCGCGAGCGCCAGCTGCACCGCCACCCCGCCCTTCATGTCGGTCGTCCCACGCCCGAGGAGCATCCCGTCGACCCGGCGCACGGGAACGTTCGGCGGGTCGGTGATCGGGACGGTGTCGATGTGCCCGGCGAGCACGACGCGCTCTTCGCGGCCGAGGTCGGTGCGGGCGACGATCGCGTTGCCGTCCCGCTGCACGCTCAGATGCGGCAGTTCGCGCAACGCCGCCTCGATCGCGTCCGCGATCGCCTGCTCGTCCTTGCTCACCGATGGAATGTCACACAGGGCGGCGGTCAAGGTCACGACATCCGTGTTCAGGTCGAGAGAAGCCATGGAACACATCTTGTCGGACGGTCGCTACCGGGCTCCGCGGGGAGTCTCACCTAGCCTTGAGGCATGACCGAGCAGCGCAACGCCTGGGGCTACGGCCTGGCCACGATCACCACCGACGACCGGGTGCTCGACACCTGGTTCCCCGCCCCGCGACTGGGGCAGGCCCCGGCGGACGATCCGTATGGTGCACCTTCCGAGCTGGCCTCCCAGGTGCGCGAGGACCCGCGCCGCCAGGTGCGCACGAAGGTGGTGCTGACCAGCATCGACCTGGACGAGGCACCCAAGGACGCCTCGGACGCCTACCTGCGCCTGCACCTGCTCTCCCACCGGATCGTGCAGCCCAACTCCATGAACCTGGACGGACTGTTCGGCGTGCTGCAGAACGTCGTATGGACCAACCTGGGCCCCTGCGCCCCGGAGAACTTCGAGACCGTCCGGATGCGCCTGCGGGTCGACGGACCGGTGCAGGTCTTCGGTGTCGACAAGTTCCCGCGGATGACCGACTATGTTGTGCCGAGCGGAGTCCGGATCGCCGACGCGGACCGCGTCCGTCTGGGTGCGCACCTGGCCGAGGGCACCACGGTCATGCACGAGGGCTTCTGCAACTTCAATGCCGGCACCCTGGGCACCTCCATGGTCGAGGGCCGCATCGTGCAGGGCGTCGTGGTCGGTGACGGCTCCGACATCGGCGGCGGCGCCTCGATCATGGGCACCTTGTCCGGCGGTGGCACCGAGCGGGTCAGCATCGGCGAGCGTTGCCTGCTCGGCGCGGAGAGCGGCATCGGGATCGCGCTCGGCGACGACTGCGTGGTCGAAGCAGGGCTCTACATCACCGCCGGCACCAAGGTCACCATGCCCGACGGTTCGGTCGTCAAAGCACGCGAACTGTCCGGCGGATCCAACATGCTGTTCATCCGCAACTCCGAGACCGGCACCGTCGAGTGCCGTGCCCGCGAGGGGAAGGGCATCGAGCTCAACGAGGCCCTGCACGCCAACACCCACAGCGGCGACCACACCACCGGCGCCCGAGCGTGATCTTCGGACGCAAACGGCGCCGCGACGAAACCACGGAGCTGTACGACCGGCATCACAACGGCTCCGCCGACTCCTACGCCGACTCCTACGGCGATGCCGACAGCGACTGGGACGATGAGGACGCCCTTCACCTCGGCGACGCGCGCTTCGAGTCCGATCACCGGCGCACTCGCCTGACCAGCACGCTCGGCTGCTTGCTACCGCTGGGCTTGCTGGCGCTCATCGCCGGTGGTGGTTACTACGGATATCAGCGGGTGCAGGACGCCGTCGGATCCAACTCCTGCAAAGTGCGTGACGACCGCTTCGACTACCAGTGGAGTCCGGAGCAAGTGGCCAACTCGGCCACGATCAGCATGGTCGGTACCGACGTCCTGCGGCTGCCCACCAGGGCGAGCCAGATCGCGAACGCCACCGCGATACAGGAGTCGAAACTACGCAATCTGCGCAGCGGTGACCGGGACTCGCTAGGACTGTTCCAGCAGCGTCCGAGCATGGGCTGGGGCACCGCCGAGCAGATCCTCGACCCGGTGTACGCCAGTCGCCGGTTCTACGCCGCTCTGGTGAAGGTCGACCAATGGCAGACCCGGCCGTTGACCGAAGTGGCCCAGGATGTGCAGCGCTCCGGTTACCCGGAGGCGTATGCCGATCACGAGACCCAGGGTCGAGTGCTGGCCACCTCCTTCGAGGGGAAGTTCCCCGAGTCGTTGGGCTGCCGACTGGACGACCCGACCGAGCCGGGCTCTCCTACCGACGTCGTCGCGAAGCTTCGCGAGCAGACCGGGGTGACCGCCACACCGAGCGGCAAGTACGTCACGGTGCGTGCACAGTCCACGAAACAGGCGTGGGGTATCGGCCATTGGGCCGTCGCGCATGCGCAGTCCGAGCAGATCAGCTCGGTCGTCGTCGGCGGGCGGGCCTGGAACCGCACGTCCGACCGCTCCGGCTGGACGTGGGACAAGGCGACCAATCCGACGGCCTCCGCGACGACGGTGCGTATCGAACTGCACTGAGCGGGGTTGTGGAACTGCAAGCCGACCCCAGCACACCCCAATCCGGTCGTCCTGTTGCACGGCACGTTCTCCAACCTCGGTCAGAACTTCGTGGCGATGTCGCCGATGCCCCTCGAACTCTGACGGGCCCGCACGCAATAACGACCGGATCCCTTTACTACCGCTGTAGTAGAGGGATCCGGTCGTTATTGAAACCGCTCGGTGTGGGTCAGGCGGACGGGTAGTCGCGCTCGGTCTCACCGATGTAGATCTGGCGCGGACGGCCGATCTTGGTGGCCGGGTCCTCGACCATCTCGCGCCACTGGGCGATCCAACCCGGCAGGCGGCCGATCGCGAACAGCACCGTGAACATCTCGGCCGGGAAGCCCATCGCCTTGTAGATGATGCCGGTGTAGAAGTCGACGTTCGGGTACAGCTTGCGCGACACGAAGTAGTCGTCGGAGAGCGCGATCTCTTCCAGCCGGCGAGCCATCTCCAGCTTCGGGTCCTCGACGCCGAGCGCCTCGAGCACCTCGTCGGCGGCCTTCTTCACAATGGCCGCACGCGGGTCGTAGTTCTTGTAGACACGGTGCCCGAAGCCCATGAGCTTCACGCCGTCTTCCTTGTTCTTGACCTTCTCGACGAACTTGTCGACGTCGCCGCCGAAGTCGTTCTCGATGGTGTCGAGCATCTCCAGCACGGCCGAGTTCGCGCCACCGTGCAGCGGACCGGACAGCGCGTGGATGCCGGCCGAGATCGAGGCGAACAGGTGCGCGTGACCCGAACCGACCAGACGGACGGTGGAGGTCGAGCAGTTCTGCTCGTGGTCGGCGTGCAGGATGAACAACTGGTCGAGCGCCCTGGTGACGGTCGGGTTCGGGGTCCAGTCCTCGGTCGGGTAACCGAAGGTCAGACGCAGGAAGTTCTCGACGAGGTCGAGGTTGTTGTCCGGGTAGAGCGTCGGCTGACCGGCGCTCTTCTTGAACGCGTAGGCCGCGATGGTCGGCAGCTTGGCCAGCAGCCGGATCGTCGACAGCTCGATCTGCTCCTTGTCGGTGATCGACAGGGAGTCCTGGTAGAAGGTGCCGAGCGCGGACACCGCGGCGGACAGGACCGACATCGGGTGCGCGTCACGCGGGAAGGCGGCCAGGAGGTCCTTGAGATCCTCGTGCAGCATCGTGTGCCGCTGGATCTTGCCGGTGAACTCCTCGAGCTCTTCCTTGGTGGGAAGCTCGCCGTAGATCAGCAGGTAGGAGGTCTCCAGGAAGGTCGACTTCTCGGCCAGCTGGTCGATCGGGTAGCCGCGGTAGCGCAGGATGCCCGCGTCGCCGTCGATGTAGGTGATGGCCGACTTGCAGGATGCGGTGTTGACGAATCCGACGTCGAGCGTGACATTGCCGGTCTCTTTCAACAGAGCCGAGATGTCGTAGCCGTCGTTGCCCTCGGTCGCCGGGATCACGGCGAACTCGAGCTTCTTGTCACCCGCAGCGAAGGTGGCCGGAGCGGTGTCAGTCATAAGGGAAATGCCTTCCGTCCTCGCGAAAATCCGGCGCAGACGCCGGTTGCTGAGCCTGACGATGACGGTACCCCAGCACTGCACCGGCAGATGGGGCACCCCGGGTGTCAAGAATTACAGTTCTGCAGACGTAGTGAAACGCGTCCGCCGCCCACCGGTCAACCGTGATCAATCGGCGGTCAGACGCGCCGCCGCCTGCTCGATCCGCTCGTCGGGGGCGGTCAGCGCGATGCGGACGTGGGCTGCCGCAGCTGCGCCGTAGAAGTCTCCGGGTGCCACCAGGATTCCCTTGCCGGCGAGTTCGTCGACAGTGGTCCGGCACGGTTGCCCTTTGGTCGCCCACAAGTACAGACCGGCCTCGGAATGGTCTGTGCGCCAGCCGGATTCGCGCAGTGCGCCGAGAAGGGTGTTTCGACGCGAGCGGTAGCGCTCCTTCTGGATGGCGACGTGCTCGTCGTCCTGGACCGCGGCGAGCAGGGCACGCTGCACCGGCCAGGGCGCCATCATCCCGGCGTGCTTGCGGAAGTCGACCAGCCTCTTGACCAGAGCCGGATCACCGGCGACGAACGCCGCCCGGAAGCCGGCCATGTTCGACTGCTTGGACATCGAGTAGACCGACAACAAGCCGGTGTGGTCGCCGCCGCACACCCGCTCGTCCAGGATGCTCGGCGTGGTGAGGTCGTCGACACCCTCACGCCAGTCCAACTCGGCGTAGCACTCGTCGGACGCGACGATCACGCCGCGCTCACGAGCCCAGCGGACCACCTTGGCCAGGTGATCGATGGGCAACACCTGACCGTGCGGGTTGCCAGGAGTGTTGAGCCACAACAGTTTCGGAGCACGCGGACCGAACTGAACGGTCGACTGAGCAGGCACCGGGGTCGCTCCGGCGATGCGCGCCCCGACGTCGTACGTCGGGTAGGCGATCTCGGGAAAACCGACAGCATCTCCCGGCCCGAGGCCCAGGATCGTCGGCAGCCAAGCGACGAGTTCCTTGCTGCCGATGGTCGGCATGACGCCGTCGGGGTCGACACCGGGCGCATTGCGCCGGCGGGCGAACCAGGCCGAAATCGCCTCGCGCAGATCGGGGGTGCCCCAGACCTGCGGGTAGCCGGGTGCATCCGCGGCCGCGATCAACGCGTCACGGACGACCTGGGGGGTCGGGTCGACGGGCGTGCCGACCGAGAGGTCGACAATGCCGTCCGGATGCGAGTTCGCGACAGCCTTGGCCTGCGCCAGGGTGTCCCAGGGAAAATCAGGAAGATGACGATCGACGGGCACGCGCCGGCCGGATCACTCGTCGTGCGACTGCGGCGGCAGCGCCGCGATCAGCGGGTGGTCCTTGGGGATGAGACCCATCTTCGCCGCGCCGCCGGGGCTGCCGAGGTCGTCGAAGAACTCGACGTTGGCCTTGTAGTAGTCGGCCCACTCCTCGGGGGTGTCGTCCTCGTAGTAGATGGCCTCGACCGGGCAGACGGGCTCGCAGGCACCACAGTCGACGCACTCGTCCGGGTGGATGTAGAGACTGCGTTCACCTTCATAGATGCAGTCGACGGGGCATTCCTCGATGCACGCCTTGTCCTTGAGGTCGACACAAGGCTGGGCGATGACGTACGTCATGAGGAGTCCTCCTGATGATGATGGACCGGCTGGTCACTTTCTGCTGACCTAGTATGCAAGCCGTATGGGCGACGAGCTTACTAAGTCTCACCTTCCCTGGCCGGTTCGTGTCGGACGCAGGGTTGCGGTCCGTCGCCGACTTCGTCCGGGCGACCCGACCGGCGCCGTGTTCACCGACGTGACCGGCGAGCTGCTCTGCGCGGACGGCAGCGGGGTTGAGGTCGATTCCCGGCACGGACGTGTTCGTGTCGAGTGGGCCGACGTCGTCGCGGCCAAGGAGATTCCGCCGAAGGCATCACGTCGTGGTCACCCGCACCGCACCGTCCCCATCGACGACCTGCAACGACTGATGGTTGACGGCCTGCCGCCGCTGACCAGCGAGCACCTCGGCGATTGGCTGCTGCGCAGCGCCGAAGGATTCACTGGAAGAGGCAATTCCGTTCTTGCCCTTGGCGATTCAGGCTTCTCGCCTTCGGACGCGGTGGACCGCTGCGTGGGCTGGTACGCCCGCCTCGGACTGCCTGCGTTGTTCCAGATCGCCGGCCCGGTCGGTTTCGATCCATCGGATCACCCGGTGGTGGCCGAGATCGACCGACGCGGCGGACGTTGCTCGCCGCGGGTCGCTGTCATGACCGCGGCGGTACGCGAGATCGCGCTGACGCGATCCGCAATAGGCGTCACCGTCGATGCCACAACCCGACCGACGGACCAGTGGTGGAGGGCGGCGAGTCCGCGCACGATCGACCGACGAACCGTCGCCGCACGCGTTCTCGCCGGCGTCGAGGACGGCCGATACCTGACGCTCTCCGACACCGCGCCGCGCGCGAACACCCGCCTCGCATACTCCCCCGGCTGGGTCGGACTCTTCGACCTGCACGTGGCAGAAGCGTTTCGCGGCAAGGGTTTCGGGCGGGCCCTCGTCGGAGCTGCTGCCCGCGAGGCCGACCGACGCGGCGTCCGCTCGATGTATCTGCAGGTGAGCAGCGACAACGCACCGGCCATCGGGCTCTACGAATCGCTCGGGTTCAGCACGCACCACGAGTACATCTACGCCCGTCTCTGAGTCACTCACTTTCCGCCCCGCCGGTTGAACCGAACACCCGTCACGCGCGCTGAGCCCGCGCCCGAGGGAGAGGGCGTACGCGGCGCCGCTGGTTGAGCCGAACGCCCGAGGGACGAGGGCGTACGCGCCGAAACCAAGGCAACCATCCACGACCGCCCAACCACGACCGCTCAACCACGCATTCTCCACAACCCGCGAGTAACCAATTCGGTTGTCCACAAACGATATTCGTCCGTTCACACCATTCCAACTCGGTTCGAACAGGTGTACGATGTGGGCATGTCGAACACCACGACGAAACCCCTCGGACAG
>NZ_SEIP01000024.1:0-15915 GCF_004146205.1 Yimella sp. RIT 621 | reverse complement strand
AATTAAAGTGCCCATGCTCCAGGAGTTACAAATATGGCCCGATGCTCCAATAGCCATGACTGACGCAAAGTGGGGAGAATTACTCAACAGCGATGGGAACATGAGCCAGTTCGGTATAGACGGAATGCTTTCGGCCGGAAACCTAACTTTATGGGCCCGGTCAAACCCAGTCAGATGCGTGAAGCGGGGGTCATCTCGGTTGATCCTGAACAGAAGCTCGCTTGTTCCCCTAAAGGAGTGGGATCCGGAAAAGCATCAGCCTATGGCACCTGATGGGAGTGTTGGGACACTCTTTTTCCCAACCGATTATTCCGCCCTACAAGACGCGCAAAAAAAGTCTTTTTTTCGCGCCGCATGGCTTAGAGCACTAGGGGCCATTGGAGCCGATTCCACACCCGATAATTTCCCGAATGGGATTTTTGATCCCATTTGCATTTCGGTTCCGCTACGGAACATATCTCCTCGCCACGGGATCAGAGCTGTGGGCCGCTTGGATGCTAGCGGAAGGGCGGCGATAACTTTTTTCAAAACGCATAAGCATGGAGGCGATGAGTTCGTCATATTCGAGCAGGAAATGGGTCCGACTGTCACCGATTGGCTGAGCTTCGGGCGGCTGTTGAAGCTCCGTAACGGAGCTGCTGTAATCGACGCTCCTTACGCCGATTCTATTCAGCTATTCGATGTTTAGAGGATCTTCAAAATTGAGGGATCTCCTATATTGCGGCGCGCCAGCGCTCAATTGCCCACGGTGATCGACCCGACGGCCGCGCATTGCACGGGATAATGTATGGAATGCCGTGTAATAGGCCGTGGGAGTGCGTCATGCACGCGCTGACCAACTCACCTCCGACGCCCTCAACGCACTCTGTCTCGGGGACGGTCGCACGGGCACCAGCGGCCACGGATGCGGTGCAGTTCACGGCACCGAAGCTGAATTTGTGGCCTTCCACGTTCCGGTAACCCTCACCGGTGCCCGGCCACCGCGCTGAGCGTCTGTCTCGAGCCCGCGGCATCACCAGCGGGCCTTTTCCAAGGAGTGACCAAAGGGAACAAGCCGACTGGTCGGCCCTTGCACCCGGAATCGATCAGCACCCTCGTCCAGGGGTACGGCAGAGGAGTGATCGCAGCTCCAGCGAGATCGAAAACAGTGAGGCGTTGTCCCAGCGGCCGCCGCAGAGACGGTTCCGGGCGTCACCATCAGCTTCGCAGCGCTGAGACACCGAGCGTCGCGGCAACGCTCAGCGCAAGGGCTGCGCCGCACACTCGGCGGTGCAGCCGGACGACGCGCAGCAGGTCATCGGGCGCGACGGCCCGTCCGTCGCCGAGCACCCCGCGGTGCTCGACCGCGCCGTGATAACTGTTCGTGCCGCCGAGTCGCACCCCGAGGGCCGCGGCGTACGCCGACTCCACCGGGCCGGCGTTCGGGCTGGGGTGGGCGGGCGCGTCGCGCCGCACCGTCGCCACAATCGAGCGCGCGCGGCGGGGGTGCACCAGCATGGTGCACAGCACGCTCACCCGCGCCGCCGGCCAATTGACGAGATCGTCGAGTTTGGCTGCGGCCCAGCCGAACTGCTCGTATCGGGGAGTGTGATGGCCGATCATTGCGTCGAGCGTGTTGATCGCGCGATGGGCCAGCAATCCCGGCGTGCCGGCCAACGCACCCCAGAACAGCGGCGCGACGACGGCGTCCGAACCGTTTTCGGCCACCGACTCCACCGCGGCGCGCGCGACCTGGCCCGCGTCGAGGCCGCTGGTGTCGCGACCGACCAGGTTGCGCACCCGCACCCGCGCGCCGTCGAGGTCGCCGCGGGCCAGGAGGTCGTGCACCGCGAGCGCCTCACGCTCCAACGATCGCCCGCCGAGCACCGTCCACGTGGCCGCCGCGACGACCACCGTGTGCCGCGGCAGCAACCGTCCGGCGAACGCCACGGCACCGACCAGCACGCACACGTGCGCCGCTCCGGCCACCCGCGTCGGTCGGTAGGTGAGCTTCTCCAATGCGGCTGCGGTGCAGCCGAATCCGGCCACCGGGTGCAGCCGCCGCGGATCGCCGAGCACGCGATCGGCGAGGTACCCGGCGAGCAACCCGGCGGCGCGCGTGCTCACTTGATCACCAGCGACTGCCCGGCGACCACCAACACCACGCGGTCGCAGACGGCCGCCACCCGCTGATTGAGCCGGCCCAAGCTGTCGGCGAAGATACGTCCCGACCGGTGCGGCGCCACCAACCCCAGCCCCACCTCGTTGCTGACGAGCACCGCTGGTTCGCGGCGGGCGGCGAGCGCGTCGACCACCGCGTCGAACTCTGCGTCGAGCGCCCCCGCCCACTCGGCGGACGGCGCGTCCCACACCGCGAGGGCGTCGAGCCGGGCGGTGAGCCAGGTGCCGAGGCAGTCGACGAGCAACGCCTCGGTGCGGTCGGTGAGCACGGCGGCCAGGTCGGTGGTCTCGAGCACGGGCCACTCCGTGGGACGCCGCTCGCGGTGCGCGGCGATGCGATCGGCCCAGTCGGGGTCGTCGGTGGTGGGTCCGGTGGCCACGTAGACGACGGCGCGATCGGCCGACATCGCGGATACGGCCGCCTCGGCCGCGGCGCTCTTGCCCGAGCGCACCCCGCCGGTGACGAGCGTCTTCATCGCAGTGCGCCCGCTGCTAGCACGAGCAGCGCGATGGTGGTGGCCAGCTCGATCGCGGCGCCCATGACGTCGCCGCTCACCCCGCCAAACCGGCGGCAACACACCCACAGCAGCCACAGCACGCCGAGCGCCGCGACCACTCCCGCCAGCGCTCCCTGCCACCAGGGCAGAGCGGCCATCGTGGCCGCCCCGGCGAGCAGCGCCGCTGCGACCAGTTGCACCGTCGCGGCGACCGGCCGCGACACCGTTCCGGCGACCGTCGCGCCCATCCCGGCGGGCCGCGCCGAGGGCAGACCGCGCAGACAAGTGAGCACCGTCGAGGTCCGCCCGACCACGACCCCCGCGGCGATGAGCAGAGCGCCCCACGGGAGTAACGCGAGACTGCCGATGAGGGCCGCCTGTAGACCCAGCGCGAGCACGAGCGCAACGACGCCCATGGGTCCGATGTCGCCGGAGTGCATGATCTCCAGCGCGCGTTCGCGGGTCCATCCGCCGCCGAGGCCGTCGACCGTGTCGGCGAGTCCGTCGAGGTGCATCGCACGGGTGGCGAGCGAAGTGGTCGCCACGGTGCACAGGCCCACCGCCAGTGGCGGCAGGTCGAGCCAGGTGCCGGCCCACGTCACCGCGGCGGCGCCGAGGGCCACCGGCAGCGCGGCGACCGGAGCAAGGGCCATCGCCCACCCTGCGGTGCGGCGGTCGATGGGGCCGATGTCGCCGGTCGGCACCACGGTCAGGGTGCCGACGGCAAGCCGGAGACCGGCCCCGGCCGGCGAACGCCTCGCCCTCATCGGGCCGCTGCGAACCGGACGACGCTCGCGGCGTCGAGCGCATCCACTGTCGCCCCGATGACGGTGACGGCGGGGGCGCGGATGCCGGCGGCCTCGGCGTCGGCCGCAATCGAAGCGAGCGTGCCGCGCACCGACTGCTGACTGGGCAGGCCGCCGTCGCTGATCGACGCCGCCGGGGTGTGGGGGTCGAGCCCCGCATCGATCAGACGACGACAGATCGCGGGCAGGGTCGCCACGCCCATGAGCACCACCAGGGTCAGGCCGCTGCGGGCGATGCCGTCCCAGTCGACGGTACTGCGCGGATCGTCGGGCGGCACGTGGCCGCTGACCACGGCGAAACCCTGCGTGATGTCGCGATGGGTCACCGGCACACCAGCGAGAGCCGGCGCCGCGAGGGCGCTGCTCACCCCTGGCACGACACGCACCTCGATGCCTGCCGCACTGCAGGCGTTCCACTCCTCACCGCCACGCCCGAACACGAAGTTGTCACCGCCCTTGAGCCGCACCACATTTCGTCCGCGGCGAGCGTGCTCGATGAGCAGCCAGTTGATCTGCTCCTGCGGGGTGAACTCGCCGCGCGGGATCTTGCCGACGTGCACGATCTCGGCGCTGATGCCGGCCAACGCACCGAGCGGGGCGAGCCGGTCGCACACGACGACGTCGGCCTCCCTCACGGCGGCGAGTCCGGCGACGGTGAGCAGCTCGGTGGGTCCGGGGCCGCCGCCGACGAGAGTCACCCGTCCGGGCCCGGTGCTGCCGGTGGGCGCGTCGGTGGGCACGTCAGCGCGGGGGACGTCGTCGCGCAGCACCACCGCGTAGTCGTCGAGGTCCGGGTGCGGCACGATCCCGACGAGTCCACGCGACTGCAGGTCGAGCAGCCGGGGATCGGGTGTCTGCGTCTCGACGTCGACGAACAAGCCGGCCTCGAGCAGACGGTGCACGGCGTAGTCGGCATCGGCGCCCGGCCGGCGCAACAGGGCACGGTCACCCGGCTTCCAGAAGGTCATGCGGGCACCTCTTCGGGAGTGGCTGCAGCGGGGCGAGAGGTACGCGCGAGGGTCTCGTCGAGCGCCCTCAGGAAGGTGTCGATGGTGTGCGGGTCGCGCACGGCAATGCGGATCCACCGATCGGACAGGCCGGCGAAGGTGTCGCAGCGCCGCACGGCGAAACCGCTGTGTCGCAACGCTTCCCGCACCCCTTCGCCCACTTCGACGAGCACGAAGGGTGCCACCCCGGGCACCGGACGCAGCCCGCGGCGCTCCAGCGCGCCGACGAGGTGCTCACGGGCGGAGGTGAGGTCACGGGCGGCCTGCGCCGACTCGCGCAGCGCACGGTCGGACGTCGTCGCGAGCATCACGGTGAGTGCCGGCGACGACACCGACCAGTGCGGCTGTTGGTGGCGCAGCAGTTCAATAAGGCGCGGGTCGCCGATCACGTAGCCGGCGCGCACACCGGCCACGCCCCAGGTCTTGGTGAGCGAGCGCACGACGAGCATCGACTGCAGCTGGTCCGGGTCGGGCGAGATGCACGACTCGGTCTCGCCGGGCACGGCGTCGGCGAACGCCTCGTCGATCACCAGCACGCGTCCGCGGCGGCGCAGTGCGTGCAGGGTGGCGCGTGGGTGGAGCACACCGGTGGGGTTGGTCGGATTGCCCACGAACACCAGGTCGGCCGCGGGGTCGATAGCGGCCGGGTCGAGCACGAACCCGTGTTCGGCGCGCAGCACGAGCCGGTCGGCGGTGCGCCCGGCGGCCGCGAGCGCCTGGGCGGGCTCGGTGAACTGCGGTTCGACGATCAGCGGAGTGCGGCCCTCGATCGCGCGGGCGATGAGGGTGAACGCCTCGGCACCCCCGGCGGTCGGCAGCACCATCGACGGGTCGACCCCGTGTCGGCGGGCGATCGCGTCGCGGGCCGCCGTCGCGTCGGGATAGGCGCCGAGCCCGGCGATGCCGTCGGCGAGTTCGCCGGCCAACCAGGCGGGCGGCGCGGGCAGGCGCACGTTGACCGCGAGGTCGACGAGGTCGGGGCGGTCGCGGATGTCGTCGTCGCCGTGGTGTGCGTCGCCGTGGTGTGCGCCATGGGCGTCGGGCAACTCGAGAGCATCGGCCGCCGGACGCGGATCGACGGGGCGCGGGCCGCCGGCGGACACGTCGCGCATCGGTCGGGCGTCGGCGACCGGTGCGAACTCGTGCACCGCATCGGCGAACGCCGCCGCAAGCTGCGGCGCTCCAGCCCAGTGCGTGTGCAGGTAGGAGGCGTGCACGGTGGCGCGACCGGTGCGGGCGGGGTCGAGGGCGAAGCCTTCGGGACCGGTGGGGAAGTGCCAGGCCGCCGCGGTGCCGTGACCGGGGTCGGTGCGGGTGCGGTGGAACTCGTGTCCGCGCACGGTGGTGCCGGCCGGTCCGAGCAGGCTGTCGACGGTGAGTGTGGCGTCGCGGTAGCCGAGGGTGAGGCGCGGCTGCATGGCGGCGCGTGCGGGCAACACCCCGGCCATCGGCCGGCCGTCGAGCGACTCGCACAGATAGAGCAGACCGGCGCATTCGGCCACCGTCGGCAGACCCGACGACACCGCGTCGCGCACCTGGGTCAGCAACGGGGTGTTGGTGGCGAGCGCGCCGAGGTGCGCCTCGGGAAACCCGCCGCCGAGGTAGAGCCCGGTGGTGCCGGACGGCAGCTCGCGGTCGGTGGCGGGGTCGAAGCGCACCGGCTCGCAGCCGGCGGCCGCCAACATCTCGGCGGTCTCGGCGTAGTGGAAGGTGAATGCTCGTCCGCCCGCGACGGCCACTCGTCGTGCGGGTCGGTCGACGACCGGTGGGGCCCACGGTTCGGCGGCCAACTGCGGTGCGGTGCAAGCGATCTCGAAGACCGCGTCGATGTCGATGTGCTGTGCGGTCTGCTCGGCGAGTCGGTCGAGCGAGGCCTGCGCGTCGTGCCGCTCCGACGCCGGCACCAGCCCGAGGTGGCGCGATGGTGCGCTGATGCCGGCGTCGCGGGGGAGCACCCCGAGCACCGGGTATCCCTGCTGCTCGACGGCGCGGCGCACCTCGGCGGCGTGTCGGTCGCTGCCGGCCTTGTTGAGCACCACGCCCGCCACCCGCACTGCCGGGTCGTGGGTGGCGAGGCCACGCACCAGCGCGCCGACCGTGCGTGCCGCCGAGGAGATGTCGACGACGAGCAGCACCGGCGAGTCGGTGAGCGCCGCGACGTGGGCGGTGGAGGCGAACCCATCGGCTCCCAACCGTCCGTCGAACAACCCCATGACGCCCTCGATGACCGCGACGTCGGCGGGTGTCGGGTGCAGGCATCCGCGCAGGAACAGCGGCGCGACGAGCTCGGGCGAGGTGAGCCACGGGTCGAGGTTGCGGCTCGGCCGGCCGGTGGCAAGTTCGTGGTAGCCGGGGTCGATGTAGTCGGGGCCGCACTTGGCGGGGGCGACGGCGTGACCGTGCGCCCGCAATGCGCCCATGAGGCCGACCGACACGGTCGTCTTGCCCTGGCCCGACGCCGCGGCGGCCACCACCAACCGCGGCTGGGTCACCATTCGATGCCCTTCTGGCCCTTCTGACCCTGATCGAACGGGTGCGCGATCTTGGTCATCTCGGTGGCCAGGTCAGCGATCTCGAGCAGCTTCGGGTGGGGGTCGCGTCCAGTGATGACGACGTGCTGAAAACCGTCGCGCTCCTTCAGGGTTCGCACCACGTCATCGACGTCGACCCACCCCCACTTGAGCACATAGGTGAACTCGTCGAGCACGTACAGGCCGTGGGTCTGCTGTTGGAGTCGCCGCTTGATCTCGGCCCAGCCCTCGCGGGCCGCGGCGGCGTGGTCGTCCTCGCTGCCGGCCTTGCGTGACCACGACCAACCCGAACCCATCTTGTGCCACTCGATCGGCCCGCCCTCGCCGGTCTCGCGGTGCACCCGGTCGAGCGCTTCGAGCGCGGCCTGCTCGCCGATGCGCCACTTGGCCGACTTCACGAACTGGAACACCCCGATCGACCACCCCTGGTTCCAGCCGCGCAGCGCGAGCCCGAAGGCCGCCGTCGACTTTCCCTTACCGGCCCCGCTGTGCACGATCACCAACGGACGGTTGCGCCGCTGCCGGGTGGTGAGCCCGTCGTTGGCCTCGACGGGCGTCTGTCCTTGCACCATCAGGCGGCCTTCCCGGCGCCGGTCGACCGGCGCACCACATCGACGATCTCGGTTGCGGCCACCCGCTCCAGCGGCACGTGTTCGGCGCCCATCCGGGCCGCGAGGTCGACCGCGAGCCCCATCCGGAAGCGTCCCGATTCGCAGTCGACGACCACGGTCTGCAGGCCGAGGGTCGGCCAGGCCGTCGCGATCTCACGCGCGCGGACGAGGGCGTCGGGCCCTGCGGTCGCGCGGCCGTCGGTGAGCACGACCACCAGGGGGCGCCGGTGCGGGTCGCGCAGCCGCTCGACCTGCACCGTGGCGAGGGTGCGCAGCAGCCCTTCCGCGAGCGGGGTGCGGCCGCCGTGCGGCAGGTCGCTGAGGCAACGCGCCGCCGCCTCGACCGACCCGGTGGGCGGCAGCACCAGCTCGGCGCCGGCGCCCGCGAAGCTGATCACGCCCACCCGGTCGCGACGCTGGTAGGCGTCGACCAACAGGCTCATCACGGCGGTCTTCACCTCGCTCATCCGCTGCCGCGCACCCATCGACCCGGAGGCGTCGACGGCGAAGAGCACGAGGTTCGACTCCTTGCCCTGGGTGATGCGCAGGCGCACGTCGTCGGTGGCGAACCGCAGCCGACCGTCGCGGCGTCCGCGTTCGTGTTGTCGGGGAGCCGCGGCGGTGATCGTCGCCGGGAGGTGGAGGCGCTGCGCACCGTCGGCGCGGCGGGTCGACCCGATGGTGCGACCCGCCGACGTGATGGCGGCGCTGCGGCGCCCGGCAGACCCGGTGCCGATGCCGCGCACGGTGAACGTGCGGGCTCGGAACGCCGAGTTCGGCGCGGCGACGCCGACGGCGCTGGGGCGTTCGGTGGGTGCGGCGTTGTCGCTCTGGTTTTCGCCGGCTGGGTCGTCGGTTGCGTGGTCGCTGGGCCCGTCGGAGCTGTCGTTGGAACGGTCGGACGGCGCCGGCGTGGTCGACCGGTCGTCGGCGGGCTTTCCCGGCGAGCCGCCGTCGCCGGCGTCCCCGCCCTCGGGGGACTCGTCGGCGGATTCGTCGCCGGTCTCGTCCGGTTGCGGGCCGTCGGGTTCCGGGTCGTCGGGCTCGGGGTCGGGGTCTTCGTCGAGCAACCGGTCGAGCAGTTCCTCGTCGAGGCCCGGCGCGTCGAACGGGTTGCGCCGACGCCGGTGCGGCAGCGCGAGTCGCGCGGCCACGCGGATGTCGTCCTTGGTCACCTCGTCGCGTCCGCACCAGGCGGCGTGGGCGCGGGCCGCGCGGGCGGTGACGATGTCGGCGCGCATGCCGTCGACGTCGAACCCGGCGCACACCCGGGCGATGGTGGCCAGCGCGCGGTCGCCCAGGCGCACCGAGGCGACCCGGGCCGACGCGTCGTGCAACCGGGTGCGCAGCTCCTGCTGCTCGCGGCGGAAGCGGTCGGCGAAGCCGGTCGGGTCGGCGTCGAACGCCAGCCGCCGGCGCACCACCTCCGCGCGGTGCTGCGGGTCGCGGGAGGCGCGCACCTCGACGGTGAGCCCGAAGCGGTCGAGCAGCTGCGGGCGCAGCTCACCCTCCTCCGGGTTCATCGTGCCGACGAGGGTCACGCGGGCGGCGTGAGAAACCGAAACCCCATCGCGCTCAACGGTGTTGCGGCCCATCGCGGCGGCGTCGAGGAGGAGATCGACCAGGTGGTCGTGCAGCAGGTTGACCTCGTCGACGTACAGCAGGCCGCGATGCGCCTGCGCCAGCAGACCGGGCTCGAAGCTGGTCTCACCGGCCGCGAGCGCCTTGCCCAGATCGAGCGAGCCGACCACGCGGTCCTCGGTCGCGCCGACCGGGAGTTCGACCAGTCGCGCCGGGCGCATCCGGGTGGGTCCGTCGTCGTGCGGGCCGTCGGGGCAGCGCTCGTCGCGGCGCGGGTCACAGCCGAAGCGGCAGCGCTCGACCACCTCGACGTCAGGCAGCACCTCGGCGAGGGCGCGCACCATGGTCGACTTCGCGGTGCCCTTCTCGCCGCGCACCAGCACACCACCGACCTCGGGCGAGACGGTGGTGAGCACGAGAGCGAGCGCCATGTCGTCGGCACCGACGATGGCCACAAAAGGAAACTGCGACAACGAGATCGAACCTCCTGACGAGTTACCACGCTCGTCATAGCGGTGGACCCACGCCGGGTTCGGCCGGGCCGACACCTCGGACGTCCTGGCTTGCTGTCGGTGTTGGCCGACGGCTCACAGTGGCGGGACCGCTCCGGATTTGCACCGGATTCCTCGTTGGTGTCCGGGTCATCATGGCACAGCGACCCTGACCTAGGGTGAGGCCCCATGATCGACGTCGTGGGGGTCACCGATGCGGGTTTCGCCGACCTTCCGCAGCGGTTGCAGCGTCTCGTGAGCGACGCCGTCGTCGTGCTCGGCGGACGCCGCCAGCTGGCTTCCCTGCCCGCCGTCGAGGGTCAGACCAGACGGGTGTGGCCGTCGCCGCTACGGGCCGAATTGCCCCGTCTCCTCGACGAATTGCCGCCGGGCCAGGTGGTCGCGCTGGCCAGCGGCGACCCCACGCTCTCGGGCATCGGCAGCACCCTGATGGACCTGCTCGGGGCCGATGCGGTGCGGCTCCATCCGGCCGTCTCGTCGGTGGCGTTGGCCCGGGCGCGGGCCGGGTGGTCGGCCGAGTCATGCGAGGTGGTGACCGTCGTCGGGCGGTCGCTGCACCGGGTGCGACGCCGGCTCGCGCCGGGAGCCCGCTTGATCGTGCTCTGCTCCGACGGCACCACTCCGGCGGCGCTCGCCGACCTGCTCGTCGACGCCGGCTGCGCCGATGCGGCGATGACCGCGTGGTGGCATCTCGGTGGCACCGACGAGGGGTGCCGGACGGCGACTGCCGGCCGTTGGGACGGCGAACGCACCCCCGATCTGGTGCTGTGCACGGTGGCGGTGCCGGACGACGCCGTCCTCGACGGGCCGGCGCCGGGGCGCGCCGAGGACTGCTTCGAACACGACGGCCAGATCACCAAACGCGACCTGCGGGCCTCGGCTATCGGCCACCTGCGTCCGACGCCCGGCGCGCTCTTGTGGGATCTCGGTGCCGGTTCGGGCAGCGTCGGCATCGAATGGTGCCTCGCCGGCCGCGACGCCCGGTGCGTCAGCGTCGAGCAGCGCCCCGAGCGCGCAGAACGGCTGCGCCACAACAGTGTTCGTCTCGGCGTCGACGACCTGCTGGAGGTGGTGGAGGCCCGGTCGGCCGACGCACTCGACGAGCTCGAGACGCCCGATGCGATCTTCGTCGGCGGCGGCCTCACCGCCGAACTTCTCGAACGAGGGTGGCGGCGGCTGCGCGGCGGCGGCCGCTTCGTGGCCCACGCGGTGACCATCGACACCGAGCAGATCCTCGTCGCCGCCGCCGGCAGCTACGGCGGCGAACTCACCCGCATCAGCGTCGAACACGCCCGCCCCCTCGGCCGCCACCTGTCGTGGACGCCGGCCCGGCCGGTCGTGCAATGGAGCGCCGGCAAGCCCAAGGAGACCCCATGACCGTCCACTTCATCGGCGCCGGCCCCGGCGCCGCCGATCTCATCACGTTGCGTGCCGCGAACCTGCTCGGGCAGTGCACGGTGTGCCTGTACGCCGGCACGTATCTCGACGACGAGGTGCTCTCGCACTGCCCGCCGGATGCCGAGCTGGTCGACACCCAACACCTCGACCTCGACGACATCATCGCGGTGATGGTGCGGGCGCATGCTGCAGGCAAGGACGTCGCGCGGCTGTGTTCGGGCGACCCCACGATCTACTCGGCCGTCGCCGAGCAGACCCGCCGGCTCGATGCGGCGGGGGTGCCGTGGAAGATCACGCCGGGCGTGTCGGCGTACGCCGCCACGGCCGCGCTGGTGGGCCGTGAACTCACCGTGCCCGAGGTGGCGCAGTCGGTGGTGCTGACTCGGGCCCAACGGGATTCGACGAAGATGCCCGAGGGTGAGGGGCTCGCGAACTTCGCCGCCACCGGCGCCACCCTGGTGCTGCACCTCGCGATCCGGCACGTGCGCCGGCTGTCCGACGAACTCGTGCCGCACTACGGCGCCGACTGCCCGGTGGTCGTCGGCTCGCAGGTGAGCAGTCCGCACGAACTGGTGCTGCGCGGCACGCTCGCTGATATCGCCGACCAGGTGGAGGCCCACGGGCTGCGGCAGGCCGCCGTCGTCATCGTGGGGCGGGCGCTCGCCGCGGAGGGCTTCGTCGAGTCGCACCTCTACTCCAGTCGCCGCACCCGACCCGCCGTCGGGTAGCCTCCGAAACGTCCATTGCCGGACGGATCGAGGAACCCCGTGGAAATCGGGGACGGTCGCGCCACTGTGAGCAGCCAACGCTGCGAGTCAGGAACTCCCCGCCGGCAGTTCTTCGTCGGGACGCGTCATCCCGAGAGAGGTGCGGTGCATTGCACATCGCCGACGGCTTCCTGCCACCCCTTCACTGTCTCGCGTGGACGGCCGCGTCCGCGCCCTTCGTCGTGCACGGCGTCCGCCGGATCAGACAGATCGTCGACGACGAGCCCGAATCGAAGCTGCTGCTCGCGGCGTCGGGCGCGTTCACCTTCCTGATGTCGGCGATCAAGCTGCCGTCGGTGACCGGCAGTTCGTCGCACCCCACCGGCACCGGTGTCGGCGCGATCATCTTCCGGCCGCCGGTGATGGCGGCGCTCGGCACGGTCGTGCTGATCTTCCAGGCGCTGCTGCTGTCGCACGGCGGCATCACCACCCTCGGTGCGAACGTTTTCTCGATGGCCATCGCCGGCCCGTGGACCGGCTACCTGTGCTTCCGGGTGCTGCGCCGGGTGCACCCGTGGATCGCGATCTTCACCGGTGTGGCGCTCGCCAACCTGTCGACGTACGTCGTCACCTCGGCGCAGCTCGCGCTGGCCCACCCCGACCCGGGGTCGGGCATCGTCGGCGCGTTCGGTCGCTTCCTCGCGATCTTCGCGCTCACCCAGGTGCCGCTCGCGGTGATCGAAGGACTCGTGGGCGTGCTGTTGTTCCGGGCGCTGCGCGACTGGGCGCCCGAGCAGCTACGGACGGTGTTCGCGCCGGCCGCCGAACAGCCCGCGGCCGAGCCGGAGGTGGCGGGTCGTGCGTAAGCATCTGGTGACGGTGGCGATCGTGCTCACCGTGGTGGCGATCTTCGTCGTCGCACTCATGCTCGGAGCCGCCCACGGCGACCAGGGCGGCACCGATGCCGCGGCCGGCGCCGCCATCGAGAGCAGCGGTTACCGACCGTGGTTCGAGTTGCCGTTCCGCATCCCCGGCGGCGAGGTGGAGTCGGGGCTGTTCGCGATGCAGGCCGCCCTCGGCGGCATCGTGCTCGGGTTCGTCGTGGGCAAGCTGCACGAGCGGCGCAAGGGCAAACGCGCGTGACGAGGTTCGCCCTCGACGACGCGGCCTGGACCAACCGCTGGCGTGCGCGCTCGGTGGCGGAGAAGGCCGTTTTGTCGGGCGGGCTGCTGCTGGTTGCGGTGTCGGCCACGGCACCCGTCGTGCCGATCGGCATCGGGTTGTTCGCGCTGCTTGCCGCGGTGGCCTGGGCGCGGGTGCCGTGGCGCACCTTCGTGGCGGCCTGGACCGGCCCGCTGATCTTCACCCTCATCGGGCTGGTCGGCGTGGTCGTGTCGGTCGGCGCGGTGCCGCACCCGGTGCTCACCGCCGGACCGTTGGCCGTCGACGAACGCAGCGTGTCGTCGGCCGTGCTCATCGGATCACGCGCATTCGGTTGCAGCGCAGCGGTATTGCTGCTCGCCTCGACCACGCCGATCGTCGACGTCTTCGAATCGTTGCGGCGGTTGCGGGTGCCGGAGGTGATGCTCGATCTGGCCGGCGCGATGTACCGGCTGATCTTCGTGCTCGGGGCCACGCTCACCCGCACCCGAGAGGCGCAGGCGGCCCGACTCGGCTACGCCCGTGGTGCCTGCGCGCGCCGGTCGGTCGCGGCACTGTTCGTGCGCACGCTCGTGCACGGTTGGGACCGCGCCGCACGACTCGAACGCGGCCTGGCCGGTCGCGGCTACAGCGGGTCGCTGCGCATGTTGGCACCCGAACGACCCGTGTCGTGGCCCTTCGTCGGCTCGTCGGTGGCGGTCGTCGCCGTGGCTGCGGCGGCGTCGGTGGTGCTGCGATGAGCGACCGATCGCAGCCGCCGGTGCTGGCGTTGCAGGGGGTCGACGTCGGTTACCCCGGCGCTCCGGAGGTGCTCGACCACGCCACCGTCGAGGTGCGCGCCGGCCGCCGGATCGCGGTGCTCGGCGCCAACGGGTCGGGCAAGACCACGCTGCTGCGCACGCTCGCCGGAGCACTGCGCCCGACCGCAGGGCAGGTGCTCTGGCGCGGAACGGCGTTGCAGCACAGTCGATCTCGACTGAACGAGCACCGGCAGCGGGTGCAGTTCGTGGGGCAAGACCCCGACGACCAGTTGGTGAGCGCCGACGTGCGGCGCGACGTCTCCTTCGGCCCGACGAACCTCGGCCTGCCGGTGCCGGAGGTGCGCGCCCGGGTGGAGGAGGCGCTCGCGCTGCTCGACCTGCTGCCGCTCGCTGACCGGCCGGTGCATCACCTGTCCTACGGGCAACGCAAACGGGTGGCGCTTGCCGGGGCGATGGCGATGCATCCGGCGGTGATGCTGCTCGACGAACCCACGGCGGGGGTCGACGACGTCGGGGTGCGTGACGCCCTCGACGCGCTCGCCCGACTCGAACGGGCCGGCACCACCGTGGTGGTGTCGACCCACGACAGCGACCTCGCCTGGGCGTGGGCTGACGACGTGGTGCTGCTGCAGCAGGGCGGAATTCGACAAGGTTCGTGCGCCGAGGTGATGTCGGACGCCGACGCCCTCACCGCCTCGCGGGTGGCGGTGCCGGCCGTCGTGCGGGTGGGCGCGGCACTGGGGCTCGACCTGCTCGCCGTCGACCGTCCGCGCACCGCCGACGACCTGGTCGGGTTGGTGCACGCCCGCGGCTGAACTCACTCCACGTAGCGCGGGGTCCACACGTGCCCGGTGGGCGACACCCGGGTGCTCGACGAGCCGATGATCACCAGGCACTTCATGTCGACGGTGGACGGGTCGAACTCGCCGAGCGTGGTGACGGTGGCCGACTGCTCCGCTCGGCCGACGTCGCGTGCGACCACGACGACGGTCGACGGGTCTTTCACCTCGAGCAGCACGTCGCGGGCCGCGAACAATTGCTCCGGACGGCTGAGCGAGCGCGGGTTGTAGAGCGCGATGACCAGGTCGACGGACGCTGCGGCGCGCAACCGGTCGGCCACCACCTTCCATGGCTTCAGCCGGTCGGACAGCGACATGATCGCGAAGTCGGCGCCGAGCGGCGCACCCACGAGCGCGGCGGCGGCCTGCGCGGCCGAGACGCCGGGAGACACCTGCACCGGCACCTGGGCGTAGTGCGGGTCGTCGGCCACCGCGTGTTCGGCGGCCTCGAACACCGCCGACGCCATGCCGAACACCCCGGCGTCGCCGCCGGACACCACGGCCACCTCGTCGCCGCGGGCGGCGAGATCGAGTGCCAGCCGGCCCCGCTCGACCTCCACGGTGTTGCCGCTGGCGTGGCGGGTGAGGCCCTCTCGCTGCGGCACGCGATCGACGTACGGCGCGTAGCCCACCACGTGATCGACCCGTCCGAGCAGCTCGGCCACCTCTGGAGTGAGCCAGCGGTCGGGACCGGGGCCGAGACCGACGACGTGCACGGTGCCGGGTGTGCTGCCGGTTGCTGTGTCGGGATCGGGCTCGTGTCCCTCGTCGGGCCGGGCGTGTTCACCGATCTGTCCGAGCATGCCTAGACCCTATGCGGGTGCGTCCGGACCGAACGGCATGGGTTCGGTCGGACGCGTTGTCGCGCGAAACCAGCGTCCTGGCGCCGCGTCTGCTTGCGAAATTTGCGGTCCTTCGTCTCGGCGTGTCGCGTGTCTCAGTGATTTCACAGGCTGTTTGATGCCG
The DNA here is from genome assembly GCF_004146205.1 of Yimella sp. RIT 621. NCBI lineage: Bacteria > Bacillati > Actinomycetota > Actinomycetes > Micrococcales > Dermacoccaceae > Yimella > Yimella sp. RIT 621. The sequence goes on along the minus strand of NZ_SEIP01000024.1, from coordinate 378 downwards.
TCAGTCTGCACCGTTCGGGCGTTTCTGCCGTGACCGTTTCTGGTTCGGAAGGATGTAGGTATGCCACGAAAGTTTGATCCTGCGTTGAAGGAACGAGCGGTGCGGATGGTCGCCGAGCAGGTCCACGAGGTCGGGACGGTGACCAAGGCCTGCGAGGTCGTCGGTGCCCGTCTGGGCGTCGGTAAGGAAACCGTCCGGGGGTGGGTGCGGAAGGCGCCATCACCCGGCGACAGTGACCCGACGGTTCTGCGCAAGCCGGACACTCCTGAAGTCAAGCAGTTGAAGCGGCGGATCCGGGACCTCGAGGAAGACCTCGAGATCGCGAAGAAGGCCGCAACTTTTTTTGCGGGGGAGGTCAAGTCCCGGGTAGTTGTGTAT
>NZ_SEIP01000023.1:0-18073 GCF_004146205.1 Yimella sp. RIT 621 | reverse complement strand
CGCCTCTGCACTGGTGTCACCCGGCCCGCTGCCGCCCGAGCGCGACCCCACCAGACCCCCGAGCGCCCCTGGTGACACGTTCCTTACCGACACCCCAACGCGCTAGCAATGATGCCCTCGTGGATACACCTGGGTGTCATAGCAAATATTCACGAAACCCCAGTGCACATCCGGCCCGCTCGGAGCTTGCCCCGGTTTACGGACGGTTTGTACCATGACTGTTTTTCCTTCTTGGGGAACTTATTTCCGGCTCTGACGGACCCGGAGAGAACCGAATGACCCTCACTTTTATTATCGGCCGCTCGTCGACATCACCCAGAGAAAGCCGGGCCCCGCTGGTCTGCGGGGCCCGGCCTTCTCTGTGGATGGTGGTGTGCGGTTCAGCGTCCCCGGCTGCGGTCTGCGCTTCGCTCTGCTGTACGCGCCGTCGCGGTCTTGCGTGCTTTGCGGTTCTTGGGTGTGCGGCCAGCTTTGGCGACCATGGTCGCTGTAGGCGCGGAGAACCCGTGGGAGGAGTCGACGACTGCTTCGCGCGCGTCGGGTGTGACCCCTTCTGCTCTCAGGTCGGATTCATCGGCGCGGTCGTAGGCGACGTCCTCATCTTGTGCGCCCTCCTCTTGGGCTCGTTGTTCGTCGTTGTGCCACAGTTCAGCCGTTGCTTCTTCGGCGTAAGCCGTGCGGCGTTCGACGTCGGATCGGTGCTCTCCCCGTGCCGCGATCTCTGGGTCGGTGTGGGTCGCGTCGGCCTCACCGGCTCGCGCCGCAGCGCGGGCATTCGCCGCGTCGATCCGGTCGCCGTACTCGGCTGCCTGGTCGGCCAGCACGTCGACCAGCAACCAGTCCCGACCTCGGCCGGGTGCCGCGTTCTGTTGCTCACTGGCCCACTGGCCGGGGTCAGTGCCGAACCGTGCAACGAACTGGCGCCGCAGCTGCTCGGCTGCGGCCTGGTCGCCGGGGGTGCTGGTCGCGGGAACGCTCGCGGCCTGCCAGGACCGCGCCAAGTCCTCTTGCGAGATCTCCCGAGCCACTTCGGGGTCGAGGTGTTGCGCATACGCGGCACGCAGCTGTTCGTCCATGGTCGCGGTCCTCTCCGAGACCCCGGAGATCTCCTGCGTCGAAGATGCCTGGCGGAGTTGTTCGAGTTCGAGTGCTCCGCGTTCGTCGACGCCGGCCGCCCATGCTTCCTCCAAGCGGGCTGTCCGTTCCGCGTCGTCAAGACCGGCCAGGTTCTCCCCTGACCAGCGCGCCCACTCTTCTTGTCGGCTGCGCAACGGGATCGCGCCCTTATCGCGTAGCGCCGCCATGTCTGTCAGCAGTTCTGCTCCTGCGTCTGACCCATGCAGCCGCTCGTCGACGTGCCGACGGTAGTACGTCGGTGCGTGCTCGGCCGCAAATTCTTGAGCCTTACCCACGGTCAACTTCGCGACCGGCGCGGCCTTGATCTTCCACGCCTTTTCGAGTTCACGCAGTTGCGCGGCAGTGGGGTGTTCCCCGGCGGGTGGGTCCAACTCGGCACGGCCCAGGTGCCGTGCCCATTCACGCACCGCTGTTTCGTGGCTCAGCTTCCCGGTCCGGGTCCACTCATCATGATCGTTAACCAGTTGGCCGGCGACGGCGAGGTTCAGCGTCCCATCGGCCGCGAGGAGCCGATCGTCAACGTGACGGGTGTAGTACAGCGGGGCGTCTCTTTCGGCCCATTCCATCGCGCGGTGCACTCGCTCGTCGGTCACCTCAGCGACAGCTGAAGAGGAGGTGGGGCCCGCAGCGTGTGCGGCGGCTGCCCGGGCCCGCTCAAAGTCGAAGACCCCGTTACCGACGTAGATCCCGTATGCGCAAGATGGTTATCGCCCTGCTGAGCGCGGTCACCATGTTCACGGTGGCTGCTCCGACGGCACACGCAGCACCTGCAACCAAGATGTCCGCGTATCGCGGCTGCGGCTGGTGCTGACACCCTCAGTCCTTCTCTTTCGTGTCCAGTGTTAGCGGACACGCCGCATTTCGAGGGTCCGGGAATCTTTAACAGTTACACGCAAGGATGGGGGCATGGCACAGCCGCACAAGGGACAGCGTCTTCTAATCGCTAGTCGTCCCCCCCAGCGCGTCGCCGAAGTGATCCAGGCCCGAGCAGCAGAGTGTGACGTTTCGGTGAGTGAGTACGTGGCCTCAGTACTCGCAGCCCATGTGGGTCTTCCTGACGTTGCGCCTATGCCGAAGCCCCAAACGCCACAGGAAGGACTCCCACTGACCGGTACCTGAAGACGGTAAAGGCCGTTGACATGACGAAGGCCGGTGTTACCAGCACCGGCCCGCCATTTGAAAGCTGTTGAGAACGAGTTACCAGCTCGATCTCGATATAACCCTCCGTCAGAGAGGTGGCTTTGTGCTACCCAGCGTAGCTCCTACGCACCCTGTTTTCCAGCTATCGCCGCGTGTCCAGTTGGATGCTCGGTTGTTTGTGGCTGGGTCTTGGTGGTGCCTGGATGCACAGAACCGGCGAGTTCCGGGCGTGGTCGCTGCATCGTTGGATGCAGCGCTTGGGCTGATCGGTCAGGGTGCGGTGGCCACGGTGGTGGGTCGGTTGGTGCCCGGGGTGGTTGTTGTTGACGTTGATGTCGACGGCGTTGCTGGATGGGCGATCGCTGAGCACGTGTGTGCGTGGGCTGACCGAAACGCGGTGTGGCGTCTTCTGCGGCCGAGTGGGGGTGCGGATGGCCGTGCGCATGTGTTTCTCGCTGGCGGCAATCTGGAGGATCTTCCGGATTTCGTCGCGTCTCTGCGTGATTCGTATGGCGTTCCGTCGTCGATGGTGGATGTGCGCCGTGAAGTGCGCCCGTTGTCGGCGCCGCACCGTACCGGGGTGGATACAGCCCCGTTGGGGGATGTGAGGGCCGCTCAGCAGGCCCTGGTCGCCACCTTGATGGATGCGGCGATCGCCGCGCCGTCGCCCTTGCCGGTCGACGACCGGGCTGATGTGGCGCTGATGCCGGTGCGGCGGCGGACGCGTCGTGACCTTCCTCGCGAGTGGTCTACCTACCTGCTCACTGGGGTTGCGCCGGCCTTTCAGGAGGGCGCGGATTCTTCCCGTTCCGCGGTGGAGCATGTGGCCACGGTGCGGATGGTGCAGGCGGGGTGGACCGCCCCGGAGGCGTGGGCGACGATCCAGGCAGCTCATCCAGAAGCGATGCAGCGCGCCCGCGAGTCATACCGGCGCTGGGTCCGCACTGCCTGGAACACCGCGGTCCGGCGCGATGACGCGCACCAGCCAGTCCCCACCCCAGACGACCCTGTCGCCGAGGCGGTTCTCGCGGCCAGGTGTGCCCTGCTCGAGGTGGCTTGGACGCTGCCGCCCAAGGCGCGCCCCGGCCTACTGACCGTGGGGCACGCGGTCTTGGACCGGATGGAGCGCACGAACTGTCTGCGGGTCCCGGTGCCTGAACGAAACCTGGTGCTGGACACGGGGGTAGCCGACCGCCGCACTATCCGCACCCAGCTGCGACGGCTTCATGCCGGCGGCGTCGGGCGACTGCACAAGGACTCCTTCGTCCCCGCGAGGCACTCCTCGTCGTACGAGTTCGAAATCCCGCCCTTGGCTGACGGGGTGTCGATTATTGACCCACCTAGTTTTCACACCCCCTACGCCCACATCCACCCCTCTAGCCTGCACGGACCCCGGCACACCTGGACCACCCTGCGCCACCTCCCTGCAACGCCCACCCCGCCCACCGAGCTCGCTCAGCTTTGCCTGCTCACGGACTCCCCCACCAGCACGGCTACCCCCCGCCAACTGCGCACGCTGCTCCAGGGTCTACACACGCTGCAGCGAGAAGGCCTCGCAGCGTGCACCGCTGACGGGCTCTGGCACAGGACGCTAGCGCCCATCCCGCGGGAACTACTCCTGCTCGACCAGCAGCAACGGGCACCGCTGCGTGCAACGGTGCAGGCTGAGCGTGCAGCCTGGCGATCTGGAAGCTCCTGGAGCAGGGCTCGTGCTGCAGCGGTGAAGGCTGACCGTGCTCGACAACGCCAGTGGTGGGGTTCGCTGTCGGAGACTGAACGTGCACACCGTCGTCAGGAGTGGTCGGAGAAGTTCGCCGGTTTGTCGCTGGTGGATCAAGAACGGGTGAAAGCGCACCTGGCTCAACGGGACCAGATCAGTGGGGTCGCCCCGGATGATCGTCGTCGAGCATGGCTTGCCAGCTTGGCTGAGGGTGAGTTTGCCGCTCGGTCTCAGCAGCGCGCGGCATGGTTCGAGGGGCTTCCAGATCCGTTGAAGATCGCGCACGCCACTGCATGGGCTCGCGATCGTGCTCGCGTCGCGCAGTCAAGGTTGGCGACCACGTCGGTTCGTCGGCAGTGAGTTCAGCACTCCCCGTGGTCGAGTAAAAGGCGAATGTGTTTGTGCCTCAACGGGTTCCAAACGCCTTAGAACCCCTCAAACACGCCACCCCACGCGCCCTAGAGCCGTTTCCTGCCGATCGCCTGCTCAGGAACTTGCTCCGCGCGCCCACGCAGCTCATCGATGACCTGCTGCGGCGTCATGCTCTCCATCAACCGCTGAACCGCCAACCGAACAACCGCGCTCCGCGAGGCATCAACCTTCGGCTTAGCGCGCCGTCCATCGATCGCGATGTCTTCCAACCACTCATTCGCCGACTCATCCAGGTAGATCGTCGACCGCACCAACGGAGCCAGCGGCGCACTCTGAGCCGGCGACACCGCCTTCACCACCGGCTTAGCCACCTTCTGACGCGGCGCAGACACGACCTCGGCCGCGGGCGCATCCTCCACCACAGCCGCTGGGGCTGGTTCCGGCTTCTGCTTTGCAGGATTGCGCGGCGGAGGCGCGTGACGCGCAGAGTTCCTCTTCTTCGCCTTCTCCGACGCCTCATCACGGGACTGCTTCATCGCGGCGAGACCATCAATCGTCATTTCACGTACTCCTTCACGTAGTCAGCCAGCTCCCGGTAGGCATCAACAGCGCCCTGGAACGCCTTCGGTGTCGGATCCTCAGCACTCATCGCCATCCGCCGCTTCCGCGTGCCGATCTTGCTGACGTAGGGAATCGGGGGACCGACCCGCACCGGGGTCTGATCCACGATCGCGCCCAACCGCTTCACCTCGGCTGCAGGCGGGATACGAGGCACCATGTTCGGCACCAGCACCAACGGGTAATCAGCCATCTCCCGCACCAACTGCTCAGTGCCGTTCAGGTCATTGGTACGCAGCCCGGTCGGCGACAAGATCACGTTCGCGATCGACATCGCACCGTGAGTCGGAGCTGACGCACCCGGGTGAGTGTCCACCACAACCCACTCACTGCCCCACCCCCCCGCCCACCGATCAATCAGATCAGCCCAATCCTCTGAACTGAGACCAACATCGACCAGGTCCGGGCTACCAGGAACCAAGTGCGGCTTACGAAAACCCTTGAGAAAACGAGGAGTTCGATCCCGCTCAATCGCCGAAAGCAGAGCATCTGTCGCGCGTCCCTCATGCCGATAACCCCAGGTGGAGCTCACTCCCCCACCGTCCCACTCAAGGTCCAGCAGCACCGCGTCCAAGACCGCAGCCAACTCATAAGCCACGGTGCTCTTACCCACGCCACCCTTACGCGAAGCCACAACACAGATGTTCACCATGCCCACAACGTTAGCACGCTACAACGTCATAGCGTTCTAACGTTATAAAGCCCAGGGAGAAGGCGTTGAAAGCGCGAACTTCAATCGACTCCCCATCGGACACCCTGTGGGAACTCGTCAGTCCAAATGTTTAAACGTTTAAACGTCATAACGCTTAAACGTCCGAACAGTTACAACCGTGTGACGCTGGGGACGTTCTAACGTTAGAACACCTAGAGGGAAATAGCGGAGCGCGCGGGCCCATCTACTCGCATGGGAGCCCCTGGAAAACTGGCGTCACAGCAGCGTTTAAGCGCTGTGGGGTTGGAACGGTAAAGCGGCATAACGCCTAAACGTCTTGTAGCTAGAACGTTGTGGAGTTTCGACGTTGTAGCGGCTAAATACCACTAGGGATAATTCTAAGTAGCGTTGGAACGCTACAGCGTTTAAGCGTTCTAACGTTAAAACGCTGTAGCGTTGCGTTGGTTGACCGCCCGTAGCGTGGGAAATCCGCGCTCTTCTGATGTGTTGGTGCAGGTCGTAGGTCATGATTCTGACCATGGCGGCCACGGTGTACGACGTTCTGAACCAGTTGCGTGAGCAGTCGACCTCGGAGGATCAGTGATCGGCAATGCCCAAACATCGTGTTTCGATGGCCGCGCCGTCCGTTGAGGTGGGTCGCTCTGGCGTGTCATTCGTTGTTCATTCGGCTGACGCTCAGCTGGGTGAACTCACCGTTAGTAACGGTGGGGTCCGGTGGCGTCCAAGTCGTCATCGAGCACCCATATTCGTGGACTGGGAGAGGCTCGCCGAATTGCTGGGGGGCACACAAGTTTCCGACCTAGCCAGCTCGCCGTTGTCCGTCAGCCCGACGCCCGACTATTACGCCTGCCCGCGGTGCCAGCTCGAAGCCTTGACCTACAAGCCGGATGAGGTCGACGGAGTGGACTGGACTGTCACACATCAGTGCGATGAGTGCGGCATGGTCGCGCACCATACGGTGGGGGAGTCTGTCGTCCTGGCTTCTCGCAACGATCTTTACCGCCGACTCGGATTAGGTGATGGCTACCGCTTCGAGGACTGGCTCGACGACTACTCGGACGGCACGTGCTGCGTAGGTGAGAACGGCGACGGAGACGACTTAGAAATCCTCTGCTACAAATCCAACTTCCGCGTCGGCATCAACTTCCCGACCAACCTCAGGACGGTGTTGGGAGAAATTCAGTCGGCAGAAGACGCCGAGCGGGAAGACTGGCTCCGGTTCACCGGAGAGGCTGCTCGTCGACTGATTCCGGTATCCAAATGCGATGGCTGGGGGGATTGGTACGTTGGCGAGGAGAAAATGCCGGAGGGCTGGGTCTACGAAGAGGAAGACGACGTTTGGCAGCCACCACCGTCATGATCTGCGAGGGATGCAAGGACGCCCACGAGGCCGCCGACTGCATCGACACGAAAGCCGGCCGCACCTACAACTTCCCCCTCCCAGCCATGCCCGCCGACCAACGACACGCCATCGAAGCGGCCGGTCAAGCAATCCTCGACGCCCGTGCCGAACGACCCGAGATGTCGCTCGAAGACCACTACAGCCCGACCAGGATGACCGAGGCCGTACGCGAGGCGCACACCAGACTTGACCGGTTGGTGGACCAAGTTTTCGGTATCACGGAACTCGATCCGACGTTCCTTCGTCGGCAAGAGGTCCTCTTCGCCCACTACGAGGAACTCAGTGCCCACCTCCTCACGACGGCTGCCACCCCAGCCCGCAAGCGGTCCCCTCGGACGCAGCGAGGGAAGTGATGTATCCCGTTCCATCTGGCCCGAGCCTTACTGAGCGTGAGCTACTTGACCTCGACAAGCGGTATCTCACCTCCGACCCAGCAGGAGCAGCCTTCGCCAGAATCGAGGCGATCCTGCACGCGACCGACGGACACCTCAACACGCTCGAGCGCTCTGGTGATAACTGGGATCAATTTGCGCAGTTGCTCGGCAACGTGGCCGAAGCCGATCCGCGGCAAGCTCAGAACGAACTACACGCAGTCACAGATGCGATCCAAGCGCGTCACCACGCGGCTGAATCGCTCCTCCGCCTCCTCTATGCACTTCTTAAACGCCGACACACTGAGCGGCCAACTAGCCTCTGGCTGACGATCATCGACAGCCCCACGAGGTGGAACGACCTCGCAGAGGAGTACGCAGCAGTCCTGCCCGTCGACCCTTTGCCGGTCTTCGCCGGCCTCCTGTTCCCCCTCCCCGTAGGAACAACCCTGTCGGACACGCAGGTCGACGCGGTTCAGAACTCAATCTTGTGGATTAACCGAGCCTGGGATCTCGTGCTGCCGGGCCACCTTGACGTGAACGCCGCCTACAACAAAATCAAGCACGGCGTCGCGGCCCGACCTGAAGACTCACTTCGACTGACCTTCACCAATGAACCTCCGAGCCCAGAAGGTGAGGTCAAGCTCTCTGCACTCACCGGAGACTCCGCATTCGACCTCTTCGACACCACTGTTCTCGAGTTCATCAGCCGACCCGGGAGTGCCAAAGGTGAGGAGAAGAACGGCTACGAGCGCACGCTGCTGCGCATCGACATCCCGGCGGTCCTCGCCGAAGCGTGGATGTTCGCCCGCACCCATGCGGCTCTGTTCCACACCGCGGCGTTCCGGCTTCAGGAAGCAAGCGCGTCAGACATCCGACTGCCGCCGTACTCAAGGCCTTCGACGGGACCAGCACCGGACGAAGTTCGCCGAGCCCCCGTCGACGGGATGCGGTTCCCGCTCACCACTACGCCGTCCGGCAAGATACAACGCCCTTCACTGATCGCATTCTCGGATGGGAGTGCACGGACCGTCACCTTCGGTCCCGGCGCCCCAGCTCGCGTCATCGACGACGGATAGCGGGGTGGCATGACTACTTTCGAGGCGGTACGCACACCGACGCTCACCGATCGCGTGTCAGAGTTCGTATTTCGGTGCGGACGAGTGTTGGCTGTGCCAATCGCACACGATTCCGACCTGCTCGGCGAAGCCCACGCGATGTCGTTACGTAAACGCGACGACGGATCTGCGGAAGTGTGGAAGCTCCTTCCACCCGAGGTGCAACTCGACGCCCTCGCCGCCCGCGCCCGCCCGCTCCTCCTCGAAGATCGCTGCAGCTACAAGACAGGACTGAAGGCATTACGCAGACTCGGCAAAGCGACGAACCACCCGCGCTGGGTCGAGTACGACGAGGCGATCCGCGACCTTCGCGAGGGATGGGAGACAGCCGCAAACGCCCAGGGCTCCCGCTACTTCCTCTCAGAGCAGCGACTCGACTCGGACCTCGATCCCCAGTCATGGTCGGACACAGAACTCGCCGCAGCCTGGAAATACGGCGACCTGGTCCATGCCGACGAGGGAAAGCAACACGTGTCCGAGCGACGAGAGCGGATGATCGCAGGATGGTCCACCCATGCTGAGATCTGCTCTCTTGCAAGGACATCCGTTAGTTTCGTCCAAGGGTTCAACGAGGAACTTGAGCTCGGTATACCCGCTACGGCCTTCGAGACTGAAGACCTCCCCTCAGGTTGGGTGCACCTTGGCAACGCATCCACAGTCTGGTCGCCGAGCATTGCAGACCAAGCGAGCGGGACTTCGAGCGCCACATGGCGTCGCTACCTTGAAATGGAGGACCTGCCTGCTGGCGACAACCCACTCGCCGAGCTCGCTCCGGGACAGTGGCTGCGCGTTGTTGCGCATCCCTCTGCTGTCCACGCCGACGACTCGCTCAAACCCGGGAGCAGCAACACGGCCAGAACGTAGAGGGGCATCCCGTTGGCCAACCCGACGGTGCTCGGCCCGGCACCATCGTCACCAACACCTTCATCACCATCGGAATGCTCAATAGTGAGGCCGAGGCGCTCTTGACGTACTTGAAGTCGAGGTTCGCTCGCGCGCTCTTGGGTGTCCTCAAAGTGGCCCAAGATAACGCTCGTCCAGCGTGGGCCCACGCTGGAATGACGGGCGGGTGAGGATCAGAGGCCGAGGCTGGTTGCGGCGTTGTCAGTCCAGGCGTTGTGGATGCGGACGTATCCGCCGAGGGTGGCCAGCGACCGGTGTCGGGATTGGTGGGCGATCGCGCGGTCGGTCGCCCCGCGCAGGTGGGCGTAGGTGATAAACCCCGCGCGCAGGGAGTGTGCGGAGTAGGGGAGTGGGTCGATCCCAGCGCGTGAAATCGCTTGTTGCACAAGGCTGTTGACCGACTCGGGATGCAGCGGCCGGCCACTCGCCTTATTCCCCTTGGTCACTCCTTGGAAGACGGGGCCGGTGGTGATCTGGGCGTGCTCGAGCCAGGCGCGCAGTGCGGTGACCGGGCAGCGGTCGGGGTTGCCGGAGCGGGGGAGGACCACGAGTTCGGCTTCGGTGCCGTGCTGGTTGGTCTTGGACCGGGGCAGGGACAGGACGAGCCCGTTGGGGTGCTCATCGACGTGCTCGACCTGGAGGGCAGCGAGTTCGCTGCGGCGCAGGGCGCCGACGAAACCGACGAGCAGCACGGCTTTGTCGCGGTGCCCGGCCAGGTCGGGTTCGGGCGCCTTGCCTTTGGTCTTCCATGTTTTGGTGGTGGGGCAGGCGGAGAGGACGTCAAACAGCTCCGGGGGCATGAGAGGGGCGGCTTGGTCTGGTGGTGCGCCGTGGGTGCGGCGGATCCCTTCCCAGACTGCGACCACCCGGGCGTTCGCGGTGGGGTCGGGCAGGTCCTGCAACTGGTGGACGAACTTCAGTGCGGACAAGCGCCGACTCATCGTGCCGACCTTCGCGCCGGCCCTGGCCAGGTCGGACAGGTATCCGGTGATCGTCGAGGCGGCCGCCGGCAACGGGTCCCGGTCATGCTGGGCGCACCAGGTGGTGAATTCGGTCCAATCCGAGCGGTACCCACGCAACGTGTTTGCCGCCCGCGCCGCCTCGACATACTCGGTCTCGGCCTCGGTGAGCGGTACGTCGTCGAGCAGCTGTACCGCATCTGTGGTCGCTGACACCCGTGCGATCGTCCCCGCGACCGAGTACGTCGAGGGCGTTGCGGGTGGGTCGGTCGGCGTGGCCATGACGGACACCCTATGTGTTTATTACACGGGATTCCATAAATTATCCCATGTAATAGGTGGCATGCAGGCCACTTCACCAGATGTCACCGACACGGAGGGGTGCAAGAACCTTCGTTTGAGCTACGCGGCGAATGTGCTGGCTGGCGGGCGAACAATCTTGGGCGCGGAAGTTCCAGGGCATCGGGCACGCTGTGAACTATGCGATCATCAGCCACCCAAATCCTCGTCGAGCCGCACGAGCAGCTCACCGCGCACCGGATTGATCAACTCCGGGCGCTTTTCGATCATGAGTACCTCACCACGCACGGCGAGTGGGATCTTGAGCAGCCTTACGGTTACGCACCGCACGACGTCCATCTGATCGCCACCGCTATGGGCGCCGTCGTTGGCCACGTGGGATGGGCCAAGCGCGTCATCACGGTCAATGGGCAGGAAGTGACCATCGCTGGTGTTGGTGGAGTCTTAGTTTCACCTGCTGGCCGTGGTCACCACCTCGGCCAGCAGCTTATGGAAGCCGCTCGCCAGTCAATGCTCGCTGACCCCGACATAGAGTTCGGCTTCCTCGGCTGCGCCGAGTCTGTCGTGCCGTTCTACGCCTCATCTGGCTGGCAGCGCATCAGTGCGCCAGAACGGTGGATCAGCCGAGAGGGGCGCGCGATCTCCTCGCCAGCAGGACACCCCCTCTTCATCCTGCCGGTGCATGGCAATGCTGCTGAGTGGCCGACCGGCGAGGTGGACTTGAAGGGGCGATCGTGGTGACCGTGTGGACGCTACGCGTGTAGCTCAAACGGTCGTTTGCGGAACACCCTGCGATGTCGACCGCGGGCGAGAATCAACCGCCTGGGGGATGAATAGGTGGGAGGCTAGTGGGAGCGTCGAGTAGCGCCACGGGGAGGCTTGCATCTTCGCTTCACAGTCGTCGCGTCTGACCAAGAAAGGAAACCGGGTGGCCGACCTCCTTGACCTCGAGTACCCATTCACAGGTCGATGGCTCGTCCAGAACAGCCCGGCCAATCGCGTGCCCAGCCACGGCACAGCGTTGTTCGCGACGTCGTACGCGATCGACTTCGTGCCCGTCAACGACGCGGGACGCTCCGCGCCCATCACGCTCGGCTCGTTGCTGCGCTCCGAACGCCCGGAGCGATTCCCGGGCTTCGGGCGCAGCGTGCTGGCACCTGTGCAGGGAGTCGTGATCGCAGCACATGACGTCGAGCCGGACCATCCCGCGCATCGCGGATTCCCCTCGATCGGCTACGCCCTCACCCAGCAACGTCGAGCACAGGCGGGATGGGTAGCGCTTGCCGGCAACCACGTCTTCATCGAAAGCGGCGGAATCGTGGTAGCCCTCTGCCATCTCGTCCATGGCAGCGTGCGCGTACAGCCAGGACAGCACGTACAGGTCGGTGACGTGCTCGGGCAATGCGGGAACTCCGGGAACAGCACCGAACCGCACGTTCATGTCCAAGCGATCGACACCGCTGACATCGCTCGCGCCAATGCAGTCCGCCTCACCTTCAACGGCTTGCTCCCACGCAATGGCGACGTCATCGACGCCACCGCGTGACGGCATCCCGCGCACCTAGGATCCGGCCCTCCTTCGATCCCGTCGCTGGATACGGGCAACTGCCGAGCTGGTCGCGAAGACCCGAGAGGATCGCTCGACACCGGTACGAGGCCGCCGCCGCGTTGACGTGGCCACCCGGCTGGAAGGTCGCTGTCTCGGCAACCACTCGCCGACGGGATCAACGCGGCCGACACAGCGGCGCCGGACACTTAGCAGCGAGACCTTCGTGACAGCTGCCACTGCGGCTCACAGTGTCCGGTGAGACCCCGTTTAGTTCGATGGTCCTGGTAGCAGGTCAACGGGCGCCCACTGCCACGCAGCGTTGCAATTGCCCTGACCGCGCTCAACGTGGGTGATCATCACCAGATACCGATGCGGGGTCGAGGCAACGCGTGTGCCCTCGTACGGCGCCACGTCGAGAACGCTGTCGTGGTGAGCGTTGGTGGTGTTTAGAAGGCACAGTCGTTCATGGTCGCCTTTGTGAACGCGCCAGCCGCTGCTCTGCGGATACGCAGCAACGTAGTGCTCTTGGACCGTTCTCCAGGAAGCCCGACCAACGTCAACGACCTGGATCTTTCCGCGCAAGGGGTCGTCATCGTCAGAAGCGTTAGACGTCGCCACGACCGAGGCTCCTGGTGGCAGAGGTGCGGGCGTCGGATACCTCAGCCCACTCTGACCTGAGCAAGCGGACGCCACAACAACCCCAGCGGCCACGGCCGCCCTCTCTACCCAAATCAGCACCGGCTGAGCGTATCTAGCAGCGTGGGACGCCGGCCCCCTGCAAGGCTCCCATAACACCGTGTTTCCGAGGTGCGCGGCAGCTTCGGTGCCGCGACCAGTGACGATCGTTTTCGGTCACCCCACGCCGGACCCTCAAACCGGTCCACATCGGTGTTCGAAAACCCTGCTCACTGAGCGCTACACTCGAAACCTCTCAGTTTCGGCACTTTCGAACATTTGATGAAGGGCGGCGGTCGTGACCCAGTGGGGATACGCGCGAGTGAGCACCCTTGATCAAGACGCCGCCATGCAGCTCGACGCGCTCCAGCGCGCCGGCATTGCGGCGGAGCACATCGTCACCGATCACGCCTCCGGCACGAAACAGGACCGGCCGGGGCTCAACGCCCTGTTGGCTCAGCTCAAGGCAGGGGACGTGCTCACCGTGTGGAAGCTGGACCGCCTCGGGCGCTCACTGTCGCACCTGATTGCTGTCGTCGACGAACTCCGGCGGCGCGAGATCGAGTTCCGGTCGATCACTGAGGCCATCGATACCACCACCCCGGCCGGGACGTTGCTGTTCAACCTTGTCGGGGCCGTTGCCCAGTTCGAGCGAGATATCACCGCTGAGCGGACCAAGGCTGCGCTGGCGGCCGCCAGGGCGAGTGGGAAGCCGCTTGGTCGCCCCTCGCGGGTCAACCGTCACCAGTACGCCCTGATTCACCAGATGAACGCCGCGGGGGAGCGGCAGGCCACGATCGCAGCCACTGTCGGGCTGTCGAGGGCAGTCGTCGGTCGGGTCATTCGTGGGGAGATCGCGTCACTCACCCGGTTCGACGATCTGACTGAGGGCCCCAAGGCCCTGCCGATGTACGAACCGAACGCATAGCTGGCACACGAGGGCAAGGGGAACCAGCGCAGCAGCCGATCAGCGACAACACCATCGCGAACTACTCGGATCGCCCTCAGTCAGTCTTGGGCACTGTTGCGGCGGACGCGGACGACCCTGGAGAGCCAGGCCAGGCCGTCGATCTGGCGTACCTCTACGAGGAACTCTTGGTCGAGCTCATCGGCGTAGAGCACCACCTGGAACACGCCTTCTTCTGGGGTCGAGATCTCCCGGGTCGTGAGATGTGCACTTCTCGACCCAGTCCGTCGGTCGACCGCTTGCATGGCTTCGGACTCTGCTGAGGTCTCATCGAAGGTGAGACATAGGTCCGGGTCCAGCCTTTGGTCCTGCCGTATGCGCCTCACCGCGTTCATGCCGAGGACCCCGAGGGCAGCGAGCAGGCCGCTTGTGAGATCGGCGCTGACGGTCATCAAGAACTCAACACTCGCTGCTGAGGGGCCCCAGCGGGTTTCGTTGCGCTGCGTGGACAGGATGTAACGCTCCCCGCAGCAACCGCCGCCCACGCTGGAGGCGATGCCCTTCAGCTCCTCTCGAGTTTCCTTCTCATTCCAGGACAATTCGGGATTGAAGGTGAGCACCCAGGACTCATCCAGCTCCGGCCCCATCATCGTCTCGGAGAGCCGAACGTCGATCACTACCCGGTCGGCGTAGTTGTCCAGATCCATGCTCATTCTTGACCGTCACCTTCAGTGTGAGTGTGTGAGCTCTTCCGCGCTGCTGTCTTTCGGGCTGGTCGCCCCCCGCGCCTGGTGGGCGGCTGGGAAAAGCCCAGCCGTTTCAATTCGGCGGCCGACCACCCCGCAGAGGTTGCGGCACTCCACGCTTCGGCTTCCCCGCGCTCCGCCGCCTGCAGGGCCTCGCGGAGCCGACCAACCTCGTTCCGTCTGCGCTCGAGCTCTTCGACGCTGGCGACACGGCCGGCGAGCAGTTCTTGTGCCTTGGTGGTGATCTCGCTCATGCACTCATGGTAAGCCGGGCCGTCGACATGCCGGCCGCATCAGACCGCCCCCTAGGGGCTTCGGCTCCCGGCAGGGGCATTAGCGCGGAAGCGCCACCGTCTCGGCCGGAGCAAGTCGGAGGTTTAGGTGCCTTAAGTCGCTCCTTGGGCTTCGCCTGGCGGATCGACTTATGAGAGACTGACGAGCGCAAGCGGTAGTTTTCGACGGCGGCGCGGCCGCTCGTCGCCGAGTTTGGCGGGAGGTATCGCGGTGGCCGACCAGGGCTCTGATTCGCCTGACTCGCCTGATTCGTCGTCGCGTCCCGCCAGGTTGTTCCGCGGTCGTCGCCGGTCGAACTCCGCTGGGGGTGCTCGTGACTTTCGTACGGTCATTCGCCATTCCGAGGAGGAGTGGGTGCGGGTGCAGGCGTTGGCTGCCGTGCAGGGCATTTCGGTTCCGCGGTTGTATGAACGCGCGTTGACGACGGGTGGTGTTGTCGCGTCGGCGAAGCTGTCGCGGATCCATGACGAGCTGTACGGAGTGCGCCGTTTGCTTGCGATCGACTCCAACAACTTGAATCAGTTGGCGCGGGTCGCGAACACGACGGATCGGTTGGATGCCGAGCAGGAACTGTTGGCCACGATTGAGCATCTGTCGAAGGTTGCGGACCGGATCACGGCACTCATCGAGCAGCTTCCGGAGTCGGAGCGCACGCAGTGAGGATCAGCGTCTTGAAGTCCGGCTCGGATGCGGCGGGCCTGACCCGCTACCTGTACGGGACAGGTAAAGCGAACGAGCATTCCAACCCGCACTTGGTGGCTGGTTCGCCCGGCCTCGAGCTCGAATGGGCGGGCGAGTTGTCCCTCAAGGAGGCGACCATTCTTGGGCGGGTCGTCGAAGGTGCGTGGCGCGAGAACTACGTGGAGCAGCTGGCCCTAGTGGGTTCTTCGCAGGGTGGAATCAGCCGCGCTCAGCTGCACCGCGACGGTGTTGAAGCGACCGGTCGGACGCACATGTTCCATGCGTCAATGGCACTGCCTCCTCACCACGAGAAGCTGTCCGACGAGCAGTGGCACACCCTTGCTCACGAGTACGTGAGGCGCATGGGGTTCGTCGACGAGAACGGTCACGGATCGTCGTGGGTCGCGGTTCGTCACGGTCTGTCCGCGAAGGGCAACGATCACGTTCACGTGATGGTGAACCTTGTTCGCAACGATGGCAGTTGGGCGTCGGAACACAAGTCCAAGCTCGCCGCCGACCGCATCGGCCGAGAGCTTGAGCTGGAGTTCTCCGCCTTCCTCTCCCCCACCTACGCGCAACCTGCCGTCGAGAGTGAACGGCAGCCCGGTTTCAGCGCTTACTCCCAGGCTGAGTTGCGTCGGGCGGAGGAACGAGAACTATCCGGGCGTGGTCCGATCGACCCGGACCGGGTGCACTTGCAGCGGGTCGTTCGTGGCATCGCGATGGGATCTCGGACCGAGGCCGAATGGTTGAACAACCTCGCGAACCAGGACCTGGAGATCGTGCCCCGGTGGGCACCCGGTGGGCGGGAGAAGGTCACCGGGTACAGCGTGTGTTTCGCCGATCAGGAATCGGTCCGGATCGCGGCCTCGAAACTCGCACCGGACCTCACCCTGACCTCGTTGCGCCGGTCGTTGTGGGAGATGAACGAAACCCCTGAAACGAGGGCACAAGCGTTGGCTTTGTGGCGGGACGAAGCTCCCGTCACCGATCCTGAACCTGTTGACGCGCCGGCGGAGTTGGAGCAGGCAAACCATCATTTGGCCGATTGGGAATCCGATGTGCGGCAGACCGACCCGCACGACGTCGACCAGTGGCGATCGCACGCGGCAACGGCCGCGAGCCTGCTCGCGTTGGCTGCGATTCATCACCCCGACCGCGAAACGGGTTCCCAGCTCGGCACCGTCGCCGACGAAGCCGCGCGGGTCTCGTTCGAGCCACAGCAGCCACGGCACCGCAGCTATGGTCACGGCAGCCTGCAACCACGCACCAGCAGTGCCGGGCTCGCGCTGGTGCATTTCAACCTTGCGCTGCGCGCGTCGTCGACCACCTCGGCCCGGGGCTGGTACGCGGTCATGAAGCAGATGCAACGCACCATGCGCGCGGTGCATGACGCCCAGGTGGCGCGAGGCGAACTGCTCGATGCCACGCGCAACAATGAACTTGTAGCGGCCCACCTGGATCCGTACACCGATGTCCCCGCCAATGCCGACGCCCCGGTCACGCCGCCAGCCACGAGGGACCCTGCGGTCCGCGACTCCACCCGCCAGACCGGGGTCCCGGTGCAGCTGCCGCACCGCGGTATCGACCTGGGCGAACGACCGGGCTTGCCCGGCCGCCACGGTCCAAGCACGGACCTCCGACGTGGCCACGAGCGTTAGATGGCCGGATCGGGCGGCGGAAACGGCCCGGTCAGCAGGTAGATCCGGTCAGCGACCGAGTACTTCGACCGCTTCAGGTTCTGTTTCCAGGACTCTGGGGACGTGCTCGTCTCGACTGCCTGCTCCGAGGGCAGCGGTGAACCGATGATCGCCTCAAGCCGCGTCCTCGCGGCCGGCCAATCCGGCTCCTGCGCTAACAACCGCCCAAACGTCGCACCGTGCTTCCCATGACTCTCGCACCGTTGCTTCTCACCGGAGGTCCCGCCGCTGGCAAGAGCAGCACTGCGCTCGCGCTGGCCGCAACGACCGTACGTACCGCGTTCATCGACGTGGACGACATCCGCCAGCTGGTCAAGAACGGCGGCGCCGCACCATGGGACGGTCCCGAGGGGACGGCCCAACAACAGCTCGGGGTCCGGAACGCCGCAAACCTCGCGACGAACTTCCTCGCTGCAGGGATCAACGTGACCATCGCTGACGTGGTCAATTCGACAACGCTGGCGCTCTATCGCGAACTCCTGCCCAGCCTCAGGGTCATCCGCCTAGCCCTGGGTCTGGAAGAAGCCCGCCGTCGTGCCACGCAGCGTCCGGTGTTCCTGACGGACGTCGAATTCGATGAACTTCACCACCAGCAGGCGGCGTCCTTGAAGGTGGATCACGAGCTTCCGGTGGCCGGCTTCCCGCGAGGCGCAGGTCGAAGCGGCGCGGAGGTTGTGGATCGCTTGAGGCAAAGCCACCAGTACCCCCTCTTCGGGATGGGTTGGAGGCCGCACCGATTTCGCCTGTCTGGTTGCAAGGCCAGGCCGAGGCAGAACTCCGCATCTGCCGCTGTTCGCAGCGGGGGCAT
>NZ_SEIP01000022.1:0-18108 GCF_004146205.1 Yimella sp. RIT 621 | reverse complement strand
TTTCCAGTCGACTCGCCGTAACTAACGTCCGTGGACAGAACAGCTAGACCGAGGTGGAGGTCGCGGCGCCAACGGAAGCGGTGTGCGGCTGCCTGGGTGAGTTCGAGCTCGGACAGTACGCCGGCTTTGATCGCGTCGCGGGTGGTGTGGACCCAGGCGATGTAGTGCTCGATGTTGAAGATACGCAGCAACACGATCGTCTGCGCGGTCTTGCCGATCCGGCGCTGACGAATGCGCCGTAGTCGGCCGGTGGCTCGTTCGGCGAGGGCGAGATCAGCAGCCAGGGCGGCGTCGAGGGTTTGTTCAAGAGGCATGTCTGAGCGGTGCGACGTCCAATGTGTCGCACCGTTCGTTTCCAGGGTCTGTGCTCGGTCGCCCGCCATCAGGGGGAAACACTCCGCCGCCATTCCTACGGGTACCACCGCCTACACAGAACGGAGTTCGCGCGATGACCACTCACGGCTACGCCGCTCGTGCCCAGACGGGTTGCACTCGATGACGACTATCGACGCCACCGGTACCCTGCACGACGCCAGGGGCCGGTTCGCGGGGCGCGTTGCCGGTGAAGGAGACACCGACCTGTCGATGGAGGCGTCGCAGTCCGGCAACTACGGCGCGCTGGACCGGGATGCCCGCTTGAAGGCGATGCAGGCTGATCTGTCGAACGCGGTGGAGCAGCTCGTCGAGTCGGGTCAGCTCACCGCCTACCTGGACGCACGCGCTGCCAACGGTATGTCGCGCTGGTCGACGAACAACCAGTTGCTTGCCGCGGTGCAGGTCGCCCGCCGTGAAGGCATCACCGACGTCCACGAGGTGCTTGCCCGGATGGGCACGATCGACGCGCGGGGCGCGAAGGCGTGGAACGCGGCCGGACGCAAGATCACCTCCGGTAAGGGTTCGGCCCTCTACATCCAGGCGCCGGTCACCAAGTGGATCAGCGTCCAGGACAAGGACGACCCGGACAAGACGGTTCGGCGCAAGGTCATGGTCGGTACGACGCCGTGCGCGGTGTTCGATGTGACGCAGACCGACGGTGACCCGGTGCCGCAGCACCCGAGCCGTCCCGCCATTGGGGGCACCCAGGAGATGCTCGACGGGATGCGTGACTGGGTGGTGTCCAAGGGCTACTCGTATGAGGAGAAGGAGATTCCCGGCTGCGACCCGGTGACTCTCAAGGGCACGATGGCCTATGTCGAGCCGAGGTCGAAGAGCGTCGTCGTGGATTCGCGCCTCAGCGTCGAGCAGAAGGTGCAGGCCGCCTCGCACGAGATCGGACACGTCGCGTGTGGGCACGTCGATGACGATGCCGCGGACTACGCGACCCACCGGGGCCGGATGGAGTCGGAGGCCGAGGCCTTCAGCTATCTGCTGCGCCGTGAGGGCGGTCTGTCCTCCTCCGACTGCGAAGCATTCAGCCCCGGATACATCGCCGGCTGGAGCCGTGGCGACACCAAGACGGTGACCGCCGCCATCGACCACGCCGCCAAGTCGTACGAGAAGTTCGCCGACGAAGCGGGTTGGAAAGCAACAGAATCCACTACAACAGAAAGCTGACCGGACATGGGTTTCATGGATTTTCTCAAGGGCCGTGAAGAGCAGGTCGCCCCCGACGAAGAGGTGCGACCGGAGTTCGTCGCGCAGGTCGAGAACCCCACAACGGGTGAGATCACAACGCTGCTGGCTGACTCCGAGGACGAGCTCGAGGAGAAGATCGCCGCGTTCGGCGAGGACGACGACGAGCCGGCACTGGCGGGGGTTGGTGACGATGACCTCTGAGCGCGCACTCACCCTGGTCCAGCGGTACGCCTACGACCACCGGATCGCACTCAACGGACGGTATGCCGTGCGCCCCGCACCGGACGGTGGGTTCGTCGTCGAACCGGAATCGTCCAACGACCCGGCATTCGCGGTGACATCCACCGGCACGGTCATCGCGTTCCAACGGTCCCTGGTCGCAGCCTGAGCGACCAAGAACCGCCGACTGCTTCAAGCGGTCGGCGGTTCTTACTGTCCTGCAACGGTTTTCGGAGACGACTGAGCGATCAGCGCGATCCCCAGTACGTCTGCGGGACGTCGACACCGGCCTGCGTCATCGCCTGTTCGACCGCCGAGCGAACCTCGGGCTCAAGCCCTCGGTTGCGTTTGCCGAGCATCTGCTCGATCTTCCAGGCGTTCCCGGAGTCGGGCTGAACCAACTCGAAGGCGCCGATGAGGTCCTCGCCGTGATGCACCGACCCCAGGATGGACCGTCCGGTATTCCATGCGTGGGCGTACCCACCGATGCAGTTGTGGAGCCGGTCGCCCCATTCGACGAGATCGAGAGCGGTGCGCGGCACCGTGATCCGGTAGCCGTCGGGAAGCTTGGCCGACACGAGCGACGACTCGACATGGCTGATGGACTCCCTCAGGACGTCAGCCTTCTGCTGGACTGTCAGGTCGCGCGTCATCCCACCGAGACGCTCAATCTGTTGCCGGCGCAACTGGTCACGCTGGGCCCGAGCGAGCCTGTCGTGCAGGTCCGCCCACGACTCGACGCGAGTCACTGTTGGGTCAACCGGGAACCGTGCCAGGTCGCCCAGACCGTTGAGAGTGACCTTGGCGCCGTCACACATCTGCGCACGCTGCCCGAGGCACAACCGACGAGTTGAGCGCTCGTCCAGGTTGCGCAGGTGCTTCGACTAATCTCCGACGTGGGCTTCGCTCGGCTGGACCACGTCCGCTACATGCGCAACCACGCAAGCGCGGCCCACCCGAACCAGAATGACCTCACGGGGCTGGAGTTGGTTACGTTCCTCCAGCACTGCATTCGTGAGGTCATCAACACACCGACGGATACCGTCACCGCTCACACCGGCCGTCTCTTGGCCAACATCAAGAAGGACCTGCTCAACAAGGCTGCAGTCGAGGCAGCGGCAGCGTTCTTCGACCAATTGCCGCCCGACCGGGCCGACACACTCGCCAACGGTCTGTTCGGCCTTTACACCGATCCGGACCGCATCCCCTTCGTTGCTGACAACGTCCGACTGTTGTGGCCACGCCTGTGGCCGTTCGTGCGCGAAGCCGCTCGGAACAGCTACGGCTTGCGTCAGGCCCGGGCGGCCGCCACCGCTGAGACTAGCCTCGCGACTGCCGCCCGCGAATTGATCGATCTGGTCGACGGCACGGCCTACCTGTCAACCGAGGTGCGCGCCGTCGACATGAGTGAAGCCCTCGACCTCCTGAACGATGCCCACCATGGCTTCAACAATTTCTACAGCGAAGCTGCCCCTGCTCGTCGAGTCCTCGATCTGGCCGGCGAGAAGGGCGATGTGCCGGCCTCGGTCCGTGATCGCTATATCCATGTCCTCGTCGACTGCTTCCTCGGCAACGGCCATGGGGTCAGCAGTGCCGCGGAGCTGTCCTACGAGCGGATGTTCTCCCGGTTCTCGTCGACCGATGCCGGAGTGGCTCTGAGGCTCTTCATCGACCCCGTGTACAGCTCACTGCTTGCAAGCTCCGTCGGCCGCAAGCAATGGGGGCGACTCCTCGAGCTCCTGGAGCCGAAACTGACCCGCACCACCGACCGCAACCTCATAGCGGCTATTCAGGCATTCACGGGCAACCCCGACCAATTGCGGGTGGATACCAACATCAAGAGCCTCGCCTCCATCAACGGCTGACCGCCGCCTCGGGTTCGGCGGCATGTGTCGACTCTGTAGCGAGTTGGTGCTCGAACGCTGCCTGGCGGAGGGAGCCGAGGGTGCTGCGCCTCCGCGGCGGTTGCGCACAGTTACGATCCCGTCGGCGAAGCTGCGGATCACAGCGGTGGCTATGGCGACTTCGCCGGATGCCCCTTCTTGTGCTCTGCTGGCAGCTGGGGTAGATGGCACGATAGGGGTGTCGGCTTCGCCCGACGCCACGCTGGCTACGCAGGTGAACGCCGACGTCACTAGTCAGTGAACTATGACGCCGCCCGAGCGATGGAGCGGCCGGTCGTGACGGTGAACCTTGACGGCAATTCGTTGCAGCTGCGACGTCACCCTTGCTGTGTGCGAGGTGTCGAAATGCGCTCTAATTAGAGCAGCGTGACTTCTATCTAAGATGGGTCTTTCTGGGGCCATCGGTGGGCAGCTCGCAACGGTCGGAAGCTGTCTTGGTGACGCAGGTGATCCTAGTTCGCGCCCTGCAGTGGGGCGGTAGTTGTGTTCGCTGCCTCGGTCGGGCCCGCGACGGCTCGATGGAGCCGGTCTGGCCACCGGCGAACGTGATCGGTGGCCTCCGGCGGTCCGTGTATGAGGAAGGGGTCGTCGAGAGCGCAAAGGCAGAACACTGCCCAGTCGATGGACTCGGCGGCGATGAAGACCTCACAGGACTCATCGTCTACCTGCTCCACCACTCCGTAGTGCGCTATCTCCTCCCGAATACGGGCTGCTGGTGCGTAGACCGTTGCGTGAACGCGGTATGTCGCGGGCACCGTCCCAAATTGGGAGCGGACGAACTCCAAGGGGTCGTCGATTGGGAGGCGCCTAGCGGCGAACCGCCGGCCGATACATCGTGGGGCTGTGATCCGATCGATGCGGGAATGTGCGCCAATCGCCGCGGTCGGTGTCCCAGGCGACGAGATAGAAGCGGTGTTCAAAGTTCACGATGTGGTGGGGCTGAGCGGTCCGCTGGCCTGGTTCGGAGCGGATTCCTTGATACGCAAACTCGAGGGTGTCCGTGTCGCGGGCATGCGGCGTCGCGTGGACCTTGCGTGCGCCCTGGGCAGCGAGAGCGATTGTCGTCAGGACGGTGACGTCAGTGATCGTGGCGCGGTTACTTTCAAGCGGCCCAGCGACGCTTGACAATCCGGAGACGCGGCGGCGGATCCCTGCCGGCAGCACCTGAACGATCTTGGCCATGGCACTGATCGCAGCATCGGCAGGGACGGCATGCGTGCCGGTGGCCACGTCCTTGAGGCCCAGGACTGTGGCCGCGGCCTCTTCCTCGCTCAACACCAACGGTGGGAGCGCAGCACCTGATCCGAGTTGGTAGCCGCCTCCAGTGCCCCGGGTCGTGATGACCGGGTACCCAAGGTTCAGCAACCCTTCGACGTCGCGGCGCAGAGTGCGCTGACTCACGCCCAAACGCTGGGCGAGCTCGAACCCACTCCAGTGACGCCTGGCTTGGAGGAGGCCCAATAGTTCCAGGACACGAGTGCTTGTTGCCACGAGCCGAGCCTATCCACTCTTGTGGCCGTATATAGGCCACAAGTGCGTGCACGCTTGATTCTGCGAGCGGCGCATGACCGCACTGGACCTCACGATGGAGGGTCCCGCGGGGGACCGAAGGGAGCAGCACGTGGCAGTAGCAATCGAGGCAGAACGTCTCGTCAAAAAGTTCGGTCAGCACGTCGTGCTCGATGAGCTGAGCTTCACCGTTGGCGAGGGCACAGTGCTCGGGGTCCTGGGCCCCAACGGCGCGGGAAAGACGACGGCTGTGAAGGCCGTGACCGGTCTGTGCGCGCTGGACAGCGGTAGCGCACGAATCCTTGGCCACTCGGTCTCCAAAGAGTCGAACCTCGTCAAGCAGCTCACGGGCTTCTCCGGCCAGTACGCGGCGGTAGATGAAGATCTCACGACGATGGAGAACCTCGTGCTTGTTGGCCGCCTCTACGGCCACACGAAGTCGGATGCTCAGCGGCGCGCGCACGAACTCGTCGAAGCTTTCGACATGGGCTCATACGCACGGAAGAGGGTGGCTCAGCACTCTGGGGGCATGGTCGGGACGCCCAAGGTCTTGGTCCTTGATGAACCCACAACAGGATTGGATCCAAGCAGCCGGGTCAGCCTCTGGGAAATGATCCAGGGGCTTGTTGGAGACGGCATGACGCTGTTGCTGACGACTCAATACCTTGAAGAAGCCGATGTCCTTGCTGATCAGATCCTTGTGATGTCGAAGGGGCGCCAGGTAGCATTCGGCGCGCCGAAGGACCTCAAGAGCCGACTCGGCGGAGAGCAGGTTGTCGTCGAGCTCACGTCAGGTGAGCATGACGCAGCCAGGGCGGCCAAGGTCGTCGAGGGAATCCTCGCGGGCAGCGGTGCGCAGATGGCCACCCAGGACCATCAGCTGTCCTTCCGTGTCCCGGACGCGAGTCGCTGGCTCGCACCGTGCGTGAGCGCACTGACAGCGGACGGCATCTCGATCGGCGGACTCTCGGTCAAGGCACCCACGCTTGACGACGTGTTCTTCGCCCTCACAGGCGATTCCATGGAGTCGACCGAACCTGACGCGCAGCTCGCCTTCATCACCGGAGGTAGCTGAGATGAAATTCCTGAATCAACTCGGTGCCCTGACCGTGCGGAACATTCTTAAGAGTCTCCGCAATCCCGACATCATTATCTTCGCGACCGCAGCGCCGGTCGCCTTCGCCCTCCTGTTCGCCTACGTGTTCGGCAGCGCGATGCAGATGAGCGGTGACATCTACCGCGAATATCTGCTCGTGGGGATCCTCGCGCAGACCATGCTGATGACCTCCACGAACACGGGCATCGGTCTCGCGATGGACAACAAGCACGGAATGATGGACCGATTTCGATCCCTGCCCGTCAAGCCCGTCGCAGTGGTGACTGCGCGAGCGAACAGCGACCTCGTGATGAATCTGCTCGTCATAGCGCTCTTGGCGCTCGTGGGCCTGTCCATGGGGTGGCGGATCCGGACCGGCCCCGTCGAAGCCGTCGCCGGGTTCGCTCTGCTTCTGCTGTTCGCATACGCCCTGTCCTGGGCCTCGGCGTACGTCGGGCTCAGAGTGCGGTCGCCGGAGGTCTTGTCGAACGTCTCCATGCTCATTCTCCTGCCTCTCGCGTTCATCTCGACCGCCTTCGTCCCCACCGACGGAATGACCACGCCCATGAGGGTCGTCGCCGAGTGGAACCCGGTATCTGCCGTTGTCACAGGCGTACGAGAACTCTTCGGAAATGTCCCCGAGTCGACCCCGACCCCCGACGTGCTCGCCCTACAGCACCCAGTGCTGTTCGGAGTCGCATGGAGCGTGCTCTTGCTGCTCCTGTTCGTTCCGTTGGCGACCCGTTCCTACGTCAAATCCCACATCCGCTGACCCGCATCCACGCTCAACAGGAGGAACTATGACCATTCTCGTCACCGGAGCAACTGGCAACGTCGGATCTCACCTCGTCCGGCACCTACTCGACCTCGGCGAAGCTGTCCGCTGTCTCACGCGAGACCCAGCCAAGGCGTCGTTCCCTGAGGGTGCCGAGGTCGTTCAGGGCGACCTCTCCGATCCCTCGACACTCCCTCCAGCATTGGAAGGAGTGACCAGGGCCCACCTCATCACTTTCGCAGGAGACGACTACACGCCGATCCCAAACGGGGAATCGCTCGTCACCCAGTTCACGAAAGCCGGTGTCTCTCGAGTCACGATGCTGAAGGGCGACGTTGATGCCACACCGATCGAAACGGCCGTCGCCGAAAGCTCGCTTGAGTGGACAACCCTCGCCCCCGTCGAGTTCATGGCGAACATGCTCGAGTGGGTCGACGGGGTGCAAGGGGGCCGGGTCGAGGAAGGGTTCGTCGATGTGCCCAGCACCGTGGTCCATGAGTCCGACATCGCGAGCGTCGCTGCGCACGTCTTGGTCGGCGGCGGGTACGCCGGGGAGACGCTATGGATCAGTGGTCCGCAGGCGCTCACCGTCCGCGAACGAGTCGAGATCATCCAAGAGGCGACAGGCAAGCACGTTGACCTCGTCGCACTCAGTCCCGAAGAAGTGCAGGCTCAGTGGAGGTCCTACGGGTTCTCCGACGACGACATCGCGTACATGACTCAGATGAAGACCGAACCCCCAATGGCGGCCAGAGTCCCACAGGACACGGTACGAACCGTCACAGGGCGTGAACCTCTGACATTCCGCGAGTGGGCCACCGAGAACAGAACCGCATTCGGCTCACGTTGAGGCCTGAACCCTCAGCCATCGCCTCCATGGGTGTGACCGTAGCGATCAAGCTTGACATTAGGGAACCGCTCCTTGCGCCGGTCCGCCCAGAGAGTGGCAACGAACACCAGTCGCAGAGGGAGCAGCGGACGTCGAGGGCGCGCCCGGCCAGCGTCAGCTCGTGGTCGGCCGAAGCGAGGGTGCGACGCGGCGGCATCTGAGGAACGAGGCGCCCCGGCTCCACTCGCCAACGAACACAGAACCCGCTCGCAGCGGCATTACCAACAGGGCTCAATCATGGTTGGGCGCTCAGCGGGTTCGATGCCTCCTCCGGCTGAGCGCCGTCAGGTAGGTGCTCGCTGCGGAGCTCATCCATGTGTGTGTGGATCTTGTCGTGGTCGCCATACCAGCCCTCGAAACGCTTCTCGGTGCTCTCTGTCGTGGGATCGAGGATCCCGCCCGCTCGTGCGAGCTCGAAGAACAGTGGGACGAGCTGGATGCTCTGTTCTGTCAGTGAGTACCTGCCCTGGGTTCCTCGAGGCGTGGCGTGCTTGGTGAGGAGACCGATCTCGACGAGGCCAGTTAGGCGCTTGGACAGCGTGGCCGGGGTGATGCCCTCGCGGGAGTTGGTCAGGAGCTCGCGGAAGGAGCGGTAGCCGCAGAAGGCCATGTCCCTCAAGATCAGCAGGCTCCAGTGGTCGCCGAGCAGCTCGACGCCGCGGTTGATCGGGCAACTAGAGCGCGGACTGGTGATCACGAAACCCTCCTAGGTGGTTGCGGATCAATACTACCCCTCGCTACGGTCAACGAGTATCGAACCAATACTACTTGGATGGCTGCGTCCCGACTATGTCGGCGGCGGACGGTCGTCGACGCAACGTCAGGAGGATCCATGGGTAGCGAAGGTGAAAGCGACATCGTTCGATCAGTGGATCGGGAGGACTTCACCCTTCTGGTTCAGCGGCATCAGCACGAGCTGACGGCTCACTGCTACCGGATGCTGGCCTCGGTCGAGGACGCACAGGACCTCGTGCAGGAGACTTTCGTCCGGGCCTGGGACAAGCGTGAAAGCATCCGCGAGGCGTCCGCCGTACGGGCGTGGCTATACCGCATCGCGACCAACGCATGCCTGGACTTCCTTCGCCGTCGGCCAGAACGCAGCACGGCACCTGACCGGGCCCCGGACGGGGCGGTGCCGTTGGCGGCATCGGTGCGTTGGCTGCAGCCGGCCCCGGAGAATCTCGCTGCTCATGCCCAAGCCCGAGAAGCGACACCGGATGACGTAGTGATCGAGCGAGAGGCCCTTGAGTTGGCGTTCTTGGTCGCCTTGCAGCACCTGCCGCCAAGGCAACGCGCGGTCCACATCCTCAAAGACGTCCAAGGCTGGCCCGCCCAAGGCGTGGCCGACCACCTCGACATGACCGTCGCGGGAGTCAACAGCGCACTGCAACGGGCTCGGGAATCCCTGCGTCGACACCTTCCGCCGAACCGCTCGGACTGGGCTGCGTCGGCCACCAGTGAGGTAGAGCGCGACCTGCTTCAGCGATATGTCGCGGCCACGGAGGCCAGCGACATCACCGCCCTGACGGCGCTGCTGCACCACGACGCTCGATGCGGTCAACAGCCCGGAGCCAGCGGGCACCAAGGTCCAAACCCCTCGTACTACGCCGGCCGGGACAACATCCGGTCCGCGTGGGCTCCCGCACTGGAGGGTACGGACGCCGCAGTGCTCCGGCTGATCCCAACCCGCGCCAACGGCCAGCCCGCCGCGGGCGTCTATCTCTGGGACCACGACAGCGACGAGTGGCAGGCGTTCGGGCTGGACGTGCTCCACGTGCGCGACGGGCTGATCGATGAGATCAACGCCTTCGTGCCCGAGATGCTCCCCCCGTTCGGACTCCCACTTGTCCTCCCAGCGCCGGGAGATGGGGGGAGCAGGGGCACCGCAAAGTGAAGGGGGACCGATGAGGATTGCCCGGCTGGGGCGTCCTACCTGTGTACGCAGTCGACGACGCAGAAGGAACCCACATGGAGACCAAGACAGAACGCCACTTGACGGGTCGCCAGTGGTGGGGCCTGACCGTTCTCGCCCTCCCGACGCTCCTGCTTTCTCTGGACTTCAGCGTGCTCTACCTCGCGCTGCCGAGCCTGGCGACAGACCTGGCCCCCACCGGCAGCCAAGAGCTGTGGATCATGGACATCTACGGCTTCATGACCGCCGGGTTCCTCGTCACAATGGGCACCCTGGGCGACCGGATCGGGCGTCGCCGACTCCTGCTGATCGGAGCAGCCGCCTTTGGGGTCACCTCGGTCGTGGCGGCCTTCGCGCCCACGCCCGAGGTCCTCATCGCCAGCCGCGCAGTGATGGGCGTGGCCGGAGCGATGGTCCTGCCCTCCACCCTCGCGCTGATCGCAACGCTGTTCACCGACCCACGCCAACTGGCGTTCGCGACCTCGCTATGGATGTCCTGCTTCATGGGTGGCCTCGTGATTGGGCCAGTCATCGGGGGCGTCCTGCTCAGCACCTTCTGGTGGGGCTCGGTGTTCCTCCTCGGCGTGCCTGTCATGGCACTGCTCCTGATCCTGGGACCCCGCGTCCTACCCGAGGAACACGACCCA
Organism: Yimella sp. RIT 621; assembly: GCF_004146205.1. Taxonomy (NCBI): domain Bacteria; kingdom Bacillati; phylum Actinomycetota; class Actinomycetes; order Micrococcales; family Dermacoccaceae; genus Yimella; species Yimella sp. RIT 621. The sequence goes on along the minus strand of NZ_SEIP01000022.1, from coordinate 7,582 downwards.
GGGGCCGGCCGGCTGGACCTGGTCAGCGTCGGCCTCTCCCTGATCACCGTCCTAGGTGCGGTGTACGCCCTCAAGGAGCTGGCCAGCCACGGCTGGGAGGCAAGCCCGGCCCTCATCCTCGGGGTCGCCCTCACTGCCGGAATGGCGTTCGTGCGCCGGCAGTTGACCCTGGACAGTCCGCTGCTGGACGTGGGCCTCTTTCGCGACCGGGTCCTGAGCAGCACCATGACCATCTGGCTCCTCGGCGGCGCAGTGTAAGGTGGAGTGTCCTTCCTCATGGCTCAACATCTACAAGCCGTCCTCGGCCTGTCGCCGCTCGCGGCGGGGCTGGCCCTCGTCCCGGCAAGTGTGGCGATGATCGCCGCGATCCTCGCCGCGCCCGCACTCGCCCAGCGGTTCGGGATCGGCCGCGTCATGTCCGCTGGCTTGGTGGTCGCCGCACTCGGGGCTTTCATCGTCGCTCAGGTCGGGACCGGCGAGCTGACCCCGCTCCTGGCCGGGTACTCGGTCAGTATCCTCGGTCTCGGTCTCCCTTCCGGGCTGGTCCCCGGCCTGATCCTCAGAGTGGCCCCGTCCCACCAGGCAGGGTCGGCCTCCGCGCTCCAAGAGACCGCGGGCGAATTCGGCATGGCCGCCGGAGTAGCCATTTTCGGCAGTATTGCGGCCAGCAGCTACCGAGACCGCCTGACCGCCTCAACGACGGACGCCGTGCCCGACCGGGCCCTCGACAGCATTAGCGGAGCCATCAGCGCAGCAGAGAGCCTTTCACCGTCCGCGGCACATGACATGGTCCAGGCCGCTCAGGCCGCCTACGCAGGTGGATTCACCACGGCTGCTCTCGTCGCAGCCGCCACCTTCGCCGCCCTCGCGCTCCTCGCAGCCACACAGGTCCCCAGAGGAGCGGACGTAGTCATCCAGCAGCAGCCGGACACTCCCGAGGCTCGGAGTTCGGACGTCCCAGCACGGGGGAAAGGTGCCGACGAGCGGTGATCCCTCGTCCGCACGGGCCCTTCCAACGACCCCGACCTGTTGCAGAGACGGCACGTCTTTGCAGCTATGACTCTCGCTATTGGTTCTCAGACGTTCTTGTGATGAGTCTCATTGCATCAGGGCGCGCCGATAGCGGGTCGTCAATGCTTCGGCGCGCGCGTGAATCGCATCGCGGACGGATTGTGGCGCTAGTACTTCGGCGTCCGTATCAAGCCGCCACACCGCCCACACCGCGTGGCGAAGGTCTTCGAAGGTCACGTCGAGGCGGATCCAATCATCCGGCTCCGGTTCCTCGGCGCGGACAGCTCGGGCATTCTCCAGCAGTTCCTCACGACGTGATGTCTTGATGCGGACGACGACCGGGATGTGGTTCTTGCAGAGAAACTGTGCGGTGCGCTCGGCCCAGATGCGGTCGAGGTCGACCTTCGCAGGGCGTTGCGCTGGTTCGGGGAGCGCTTCGGCGCTGAGCATGCGAGACAGACGGTAAGTCCGATCGTCTCCAGACCTCGTCGCCAGCAGGTAGGTGCGCCCGCGGACGGTGACCAGTCCAATCGGATCGACGGTTCGACGACTCGGTGCTTTACCAGGTGCCGCGTAGTTGAATCGCAGCCGGCGGCCGGTGAGCACCGCGGCTCGGACCTCGCTCATGACGCCGTCGGCCAGGTCTTCGGTGGGGGCACGGCGAGAGAGCAGGTCGGTCTCCGGCTCCACGAGGAACCGTTTGGCCGCATCGCCGAGACTCACCTGGTGCCCCTCGGGCAGCGCGTCGACGACCTTGCGAATCGCCGAGGCTAGCGGTGCGCTGAGGCCGAAGACCTTCTCGCCGCGGTCTGATCCGGCGGTGAGCAGCGCGAGTGCCTCGTCATGGTTCAGCCCGGTCAGTTCGGTACGGAAGCCGGGAAGGAGTGAATAACCGCCGTGTCGACCACGGTCGGCGTAAACGGGGACGCCCGCAGTCGAGAGGGCGTCGATGTCGCGAAGCACGGTGCGCGTGGACACTTCGAGCTCACTGGCCAGCTGGTCGGCGGTGATTCGGCCTCGCTGGCGCAGCAAGAGCACCAGCGAGACCAGTCGGTCTGCTCGCATGCATCCATCCTTACCAGAAAACACGACACAAGGTGTCGTGATTCGTTGGGAGGCTAGTAGCGCAGCGTCGAGGACGGCGGCCATAGGGCGGCCGGGCGCTGCGGAACGAATGAACGGAGCAGCAATGGAACGCACGGCAGTGAACCCGGTGACGTGGTCGCAGGAGATGGGCTTCAACCAGGGCGAAGTCATCTCAGGGGAGACGCGGACGCTGTACATCTCGGGACAGACAGCGATGAGCAAGGATGGTCGGCCCGAGCATGACGGGGACGTCGAGGCCCAGCTCGCGCTGGCCGTGGCGAACCTCGAGGCCGTGCTCGCCGAGGCCGGCATGTCGCTGGCGAACTTGGTCCGCCTCAACGTCTACACCACTGACGTGGATGCGATGTTCCCGCACTACGGCGTGCTCGCCGGGAAGCTCGGGGCGGCAGGTGTCGCCCCGACTACCACGATGCTCGGCGTCACCCGCCTGGCGATCCCGGGCCAGATGGTCGAGCTCGAAGGAACCGCTGTCGCATAGCGCCTTCCCCATCACGCAACTCGTCTCGGACGGACGGCCAGCAAGAAACCCCTGCTGGCCGTCCGACAGCCCTACGGAATCCCACGTCCCGTGCAAACGCTGCTCTGACTCTCTGCCACCGCCGCAAAGTCACTTGCCTGGTAGACCCGCTACGCCAATGGCGAATCCATGCACGACCGGTCCTCGCGGCCGAAGACCTCGTCGAACAAGACGCGCAAGGCAACGACGAAGCGGTGCGTGAGCCTGCGCCTGCGACCTCCCGAAGGGGGCCGATCCAACTCGCATATGTGCCCGCAGCGGCGCTCCGTTTGGTCGTTGACGACTGGAGCCACGTACTTTGCGGACCTCAGGGATTGGCGCCGATCTGTGCAAAGTAGGCCGCGTGTCGTATGCAGTCTTCGCTGCATCTCGACAGCTGGCGTCGGTCAGGTCGTAGGGGTCGATCTCCTCCGATTGTCCCGGGTCCAGGCCGAGATCGGACAGTGCGACAGCGTCCGTCGATGGCAGGTCTTCGACGGACTCCGCGGCGATGTACCCGGTGAAGCGTCCGTCGATGCCGTGGACAGCCCCCGAGGGGTCGATGGTCGACATGTCGCTCCTCAGATTCGGCCGCACAAGCCGAGGCGGCGCGCGTTGTCGGCGGCACGGTTGTAGTGCCGGTCGATCGCCGACATCGTGGCGCGCACCTGATCGGCTCCTTCAGCTGCGGCGTCATCGGAGATGTCGTCGTCATCCACCCATGTGCCGAACTGCATCTGTGAACCGTCCGGCGCGACGACGTACGCGCCCACGTTGTAACCGCTAATCTCGCTGGCGGCGTAAGCCTGCTCGGCATACAGCTGCGGCTGTCCGTCGCCGGAGTACTCAGGTTCACGGGACATGAACGCAGCGATGTTCTCGACGTCCGCTCCGAAGTCGGGAGAGTACGCGTTCCCGATCTCGTCCGGGTCGAGGTCACTGCCGTCTTCCTTGTGCAGCCGCTGCATCAACGAATCGACACGCGCGGCGCGTGCCTCTTCGTCGTCCCAGCCGGGTGCCTTCAACGACTCGACGGGGATCGAAATGTCGTCACCCTCCCAGGCGTCGATGTCATCGGACGCAAACTGTGCGGCGGTGTCCTCCGGAAGCCACTCGTAGGATAGTTGGCGCGGCAGGTCGATCTCGGCGCCGTTGGCGTCCGTCGCCGACCGCATCGAGAAGTACCACGAACCGTCGTCGGAATGCTTGTCCGTCAAGTGGCCAACCACCTGCGTCGCCTCCGGGCGGAACCGCTTAAGCGTGAGGTAGACGTGCTGGTTCTGGCACTCGTCGCTCCAAGATTTTCCGGCGGCTTGTGTCGAGCCAGCGCGGATCGACATCTGCCGGTTGACCTCAACTTGGTGGTCGTACTCTTCCTGCGGCATCGCTTCGACGACCGGCGCAGTCGTCACGTCTGAGAGTTCGGCGGTGGACTCCCCGGTGATGTGGCCGGTGAACCTGCCGTCGCTGCCGTGGATGGCTCCGCTGTGGTCGATAGTCGACATGCTTTCAGGCTCCTTGCTGGGGGTCGTGGCGGTCCATGTCTTCCAGCTCCTCGCGGAAGACCTCGTGCAGCTTCTGTTGGATCTCGGTGACGGCGTCGTAGCTCCCGGCGCTCTCGTCGTTGGTCAGCCAGTCGTGCTGGACGTACCGGGTGTTCCACTGGTGTCCGCGGACAGCACCGATGGCCATGCCGCTGTCGCCGTCCAGTTCGATGACCAACTGAGCGTTGTAACCGGCCACGTTTCCGCTGTCGCCGGCCATGCTCCGCCCGACCTGCTGCACCTGTTTGGACCACACCGACGGGTGCGCGTCCTCGAAGCTCTCGAACCGCTGTCCGGGGCCGTGCAGGATCGACAGCACACGCTCGTTCAGGGCGTCGTCCGTGCTGCTGAAGTCAGGCAGCTCGGGAGGATCGGGTTCCTGGCTGCGGCCGATCGTGGCGAGCCGGTCCAGCGGGAGAACCTTCCCGCCACCGAACAAAGTTTGCTCGCCGTAGTCGCGTGCACCGATGCCGTCCAGGTCGGCGTCGCACCCAACAGCGGCGATGTCGAGGGTCTCGTCTGAGTCGGTCTCGAAGTCGAAGCTGTCGTAGAGCGGCTGCTCGTCAGCGTCGAGGACCGCGTCGAGGTGATAGATGCGGTCCTCGCGGTCGAAGGACACAGCAACGGAAGCAGCGGTCGGATAGTCGTGCTTGACCTGAGCGGCGATCGCGCGCCACTTCGCCTCATCGACCGTTCGGCAGACCTCGTCCCGCTGCCGCTGCAACTCCTCGATCTCGGGCATGGCAGCGACGATCGGCTGGGAGTCATCGCCGCCGCCGGCAGCGGAGAGCTCGGTGGTGGACTCAGCCGCAACATGGCCGGCGAAGCGGCCCTTGGCGTCATGGATGGCTCCGGATGGGTCGATCGTCGACATCAGGACCGCCCGCCGAACTCGAGGTAGGCACGCTCTTCGTCGCGACGGTGCGCCCATTCCCAGTCGTGCTCGCTCAACGCGGTGGCTGCATCGTCGAGGCTGATGCGCACCTCGTCGTCGAGGTACAACCGCTCCGAGTGCTGTTCGGTGTAATCCATAAGCCGGACCTGCTTGATCTGCCAACCGTCACCGTCGTAGGTCGGCTCGAACTCAACCTCGACCGTTTCGTCGGGGTAGGCCCCGGTGAGCAGTTCACCCATCTTGGCGACTGCTCGCTCGGTCGGGTTGACCGGCGCCGCGACAGGAAGATCCGTCGTCGGGGCCCTACCCCCGGATCTTGGACACGGGGTGTGATTACGCAGCAGGTCGCAGGCGGTTGCCACGATCCGCACTCGTGCGAACTTCCACCCGCAGGAACGGTTCTTCGCTGTTGAAGGGGATTCGTTTCGACAGCATCACCCTGCATACCGGTCCCTGCTTGCCCGTGACCCGTTGCGAATGCCGCACGCTACGGCGCAGGCGGCTGGTCGTTGGACCGCCCGAGCGATTGAGTACGGGTATGAGCAGCGGGCGTCGATGCTCGTGGAGGGCACCTGGCGGAACGCTTCAGTGCCGATGGGAGCGATTGAGCAGGCCGCAGAGCATGGTTACCGTGGCACAATGTAGGAAAATGCGAACAGTTATAGGCCGACTGACTGCATAGTCCTACATCCTGGGAGGGGCCGTGACGAGCGAGCTGGACCAGCAGGCGCTGCGCCTGCTTCCCACGACTTTCCGGTACAGCGAGGCACGCACCCTGCTCAACGAGCGCAGGTTCCGCGAGCTGCTGGCGCACAACCTCATCATCCGGGTGAACCACGGCCTCTACCGGAAGGCCGACGCCGCCGGCGACGAGGACCTCATCGACATCGCGGGGAAGCGGCCGCGGGCCACGCTCTGCCTGCGCACGGCCCTGGCACGTCACGACCTCATCGACAACATCCCGGCGGAGCTCGACATCGCGCTGCCACGCGGAACCCGTCCAGCGGACACCATCGCTCCCGTCGCATGGCACCAGTTCGACCCAGACACCTTCGACATCGGCAGAGAGACGCTCACCCTGGACGACGCAACAGCCATCGGGCTCTACAGCCCCGAACGGTCCATCATCGACGCGTACCGGCTGCGCGAGACCGAAGGACCTGAGCTGGGCAACGAGGCGCTGCGCCGCTGGCTGCGCAGGGGCGGTCAGCCCTCTACATTGCTCCGCATGTCCACCCACTTCAGCAAGGGAGCGCCAGCGCTGCGGCACGCCCTGGAGGTCCTGCTGTGAAGGACGTCTCGAGGGCGACAGCGGCCGGTCGCGCCTACTTGGACCTCAAGGCCAAGGCGCGAGCCGAGTCCCGGCTCACCGACGAACTCATCCAGCTGTACGTCCTCGAGGGGTTCCTGGCACGCGTAGCGGTGAGCGACCACGCGCAGCAGCTCGTCCTCAAGGGCGGCGTGCTGCTGGCCGCGTTCGGTACGCGACGCCCCACCAAAGACATCGACTTCGCAGGCCGCGACCTGGACAACGACGCCCAACAAGTCCTTGCCGTCCTGCGCGACATCGCCGCCGGCAAGCCCCAGGAAGATGACGGCTTGGTCTTCGATGCCAACAGTGCTACCGCCGAGGTCATCCGCGACGATGACGAGTACTCCGGCGTGCGTGTGTCGATGGGTGTTGAGCTGGCCACAGCCCGGACCCGTTTTCACATCGACCTCAACGTAGGGGACCCAGTCTGGCCGGCGCCGGGCCAGGTTGAGGTTCCGCGACTGCTCGGCGGGAAACCGCTTCACCTGCTCGGCTACCCGCTTGTGATGGTGCACGCGGAGAAGGTCGTGACCGCTGTCCAACGGGGCACGGCCAACACCCGGTGGCGAGACTTCGGTGACATCTGGACCCTGTCCGGCGGACACCCCGTGGACGGAAACACCCTGCGGACCTCGATCACGCAGGTGGCGGCATACCGCGATGCCGACATGTCGCTGCTGCGGGACGTGCTCGACGGCTACCCAGCCATCGCACAGGCAAAGTGGGCGGCGTGGCGGCGCAAGCAGAAGCTGGACCAGCTCCCTGAGCGCTTCGCCGACCTGCTCGAGGACGTCTACGCCTTCGCCGACCCCGCCATCGCCGACGAGGTGACTGACATGACCTGGGTGCCATCAGCCAGAGCTTGGGCGGCCTGAGGGCACGTGCTGCGAGCCAACTTGGGCCGCCCCACTGGCGGAAACCGCCGGAGGGTGCCTGACGTCAACGGAGACGGGACGACATCGGCTTAGCGCGGGACGGACAACCGGGGGGCGCCGGGTACACGCAGGTCAGACCCGACGGGGCAGTGGCTAACCGATCGTCGGGGCAGCCCGCCAACCGGTGTCGCCGAATCGAAATAGCCGACCCCTCCCGGCCACCCGGGAGGGGTCGGCTCGTCGCTCTCGGTCGTCAGCGTCGGCTTGCGAGCGGCAAAGTGGCTACGAGTTGCTGCAACATTGCCCTCGGCTCCAAGCGCCAAGGTAACGGCTTGCGCTTGA
>NZ_SEIP01000021.1:0-23044 GCF_004146205.1 Yimella sp. RIT 621 | reverse complement strand
CGTGGTTTCGGCACCGACGGACTCGTTCCTCATCCGTCGGGCTCAACCAGCGGGAGTGGTCCGGTTTGTGTCGAGGGGTTGGGGTGGTTTCGGCACCGACGGGTTCGTTCCTCATCCGTCGGGCTCAACCAGCGGGGCGTGGTCAGGTTTCGTCGAGGGGTTGGGGTGGTTGAGTCAGCGGGCGTGGGCCTGTCTCGTCGGGGGGTCTCGATCGCGCTCGGTCGCTAGAGCTCCCTCACTACTCGACCACCGTGATCGGTTCAGGACAAGCGCAGGTACTCGGCTGACGGTTCACGCCGTCCCAGGAGCTCGGGTCAGCGGTCGGGGACTACGCCGGCCATGGTGAGGGCGGCGAGGTTTGTCGCGTCCGCGAGGACCTGGTCGCACTCGATCATCAGCCGCCGGAGCACCTCGTGCCGCTGGCTGTGTGCCGATGCACCGACGATCGGGTCATGGTCGAGCGCCGCCTCGGCTGCGGTCGACACGGTGGCCGCGCTCCAGATCGTCCGGGCCAACCGTGCAGGCATCCCGGCAGGCAGCCCGAAGGCACCCGAGAGATGCCCCGCAGCTTCGTCCCGTTCGCTCGATCGCTGCCACGGGACGAGGTCGATGTCCACGAGTTCCGCCGTCGCAGAGGCGATTTCGGACTGCAGCCGTCGTTCGATGGACGAGCCGGTCAGCATTTCGATGCGGTGGGTCGGCGTGGGGGAGCAGTCGAAGGCACGAAGTTCGGCCCGCCAGCCCTGGTCCTGTTCGGGTCCATACGGTTCGATCAACGGCACCAGGGCGCCGCCGATCATCGGCACGTATGCGCACTCACCCGCGTCCAAAGTCTCGGCCATCAGACTCGTCGAACCTTGAGGCACCGACTGCGCGTGACCGGGATGTGGCAGGGCACACAGCATCACCCGCTCACCGAGTTCACCCCACAGTTGCAATCGGTCGAGGTCGCCGCTCACGTCGTCGACGTCGGGGAAGGACCGCTCGATCACCGACGCGCCGAGCGCCTGACCGTTCCAAGCGGCCGTCGCCCACAGCGCCAGTCGGACCGATGCCGGGAGAGTGCCCATCCGGCCACCGTAGATGTTCCACCTGCCGGATAGGTTTGGGCCATGAGCGATGTGTTGGCGTTCGCCGGAGTGACCGTCGTCCGAGGCGACAAGAAGTTGCTCGACGACGTGACCTGGGAGGTCGAGGAGGGCGAGCGCTGGGTGGTGCTCGGCCCGAACGGTGCGGGTAAGACGACCCTGCTGCAGATCGCCGCAGCGCGGATGCACCCGTCATCGGGTGTTGCCGGCGTGCTGTCGGAGGTACTCGGCGCGGTGAACGTCTTCGAACTGCGCCCCCGCATCGGTCTGGCCTCGGCCGCGATCGCCGACCGGATTCCGCGCGAGGAGCGGGTCGGCGACGTCGTCGTCACCGCGTCCTACGGAATGGTCGGACGCTGGCGCGAGCAGTACGACGAACTCGACCATGAGCGTGCGAAGGAACTCCTGGCCACCATCGGTGCCGACCACCTGATCGACCGCCGCTTCGGCACCTTGAGCGAGGGGGAACGCAAGCGCGTCCAGATCGCGCGCGCCCTCATGGCTGACCCGGAACTCATGTTGCTCGACGAGCCCGCCGCGGGTCTCGACCTGGGTGGCCGCGAGGACCTCGTCCGCCGTCTGGGTGAGTTGGCCGAGGACGTCTATGCGCCCGCAATGGTTCTGGTGACCCATCACGTCGAGGAGATCCCGCCGGGATTCACCGACGTGTTGATGCTGCGGGGAGGACGTGTGGTTGCTGCCGGCCCCATCGAATCGACATTGACCGCCGAGAACCTCTCGGACGCTTTCGGGGTGCCGCTCGTGCTCGATCGGCACGAAGGTCCGAACGGTGACCGTTGGAGCGCACGCGCAACCTGAGACTGCGCCGATGACGTCGACAGCCCTTGGCTAATCTGCAGCAATGCCCTGGACCGAAGCCCTGCTGATCCTGCTTGCCGGAATGGCTGCAGGAACGATCAACACCATCGTCGGTTCGGGCACCCTGGTCACGTTCCCGACGCTGCTCGCATTCGGCGTACCGGCGGTCACCGCCAACGTGTCCAACACGATCGGTCTTGTGGCCGGGGGCCTCAGCGGCACCTGGGGCTACCGGCGCGAGGTGCGCTCGACCGCCGACCAGCTCAAGCGTCTGGCACCGATGTCCTTGCTCGGTGCGATCGTCGGCGCTCTGCTGCTCATCACGTTGCCGGCCGAGGCCTTCGACGCGATCGTCCCAGCGCTCATCCTGGTCGGCGTCCTACTGGTGATCTTTGGTCCGCGCATCCAGAAATGGGCCGCCGAGAATCACCCCGATCACGAGTCGCCCGGACGGCGGGTGCTGCTCGGTGTCGGGATCTTCGTCGCCGGAGTGTACGGCGGGTACTTCGGTGCGGCACAAGGGGTTCTGTTGATGGGAGTGATGAGCGTCCTGCTCGCACAACCGCTGCAGAAGCTCAACGGGATCAAGAACGTCCTGGGCACGATCGTCAACGCGGTCGCCGCCCTCACCTTCATCCTCGTCTCCCGCGAACACGTGGACTGGAAGATCGCCGGACTCATCGCGGCCGGCGCACTGATCGGAGGCTTCGTCGGCGGCTCGGTCGGTCGCAAGCTCCCACCCAACGTCCTGCGAGGATTCATTGTGGTCGTGGGCATCGTTGCCATCGTCAACCTCCTGGTGAACTGAGTCGGCGATGACCGTGATCCGGATCGACGACCCGTCCGACGCGAGGGTCCGCGATTACTTCGGCCTGACCGACGTCGCGCTGCGCCGCGTCCTCGAACCCGCCGAGGGTCTCTATCTGGCCGAGAGCGAGAAGGTCATCCGTCGAGCGCTCGCCGCGGGCCACCGTCCGCGCTCGTTCCTGATGGCGCAGCGTTGGCTCGACGATCTGGCAGACCTCGTGGCCGATGCCGAACGAGACGACACTCCGGTCTTCGTGGCGGAGCCCGCCGTGATCGAGGCGATGACCGGCTTCCATCTGCACCGTGGAGCCCTGGCCTCGATGCATCGACCGGTGTTGCCTGCGTGGCAGCACGTGGTCGCCGACGCGCGGCGCATTCTGGTGATCGAGGACGTCGTCGACCACACGAACGTCGGGGCGATCTTCCGCTCGGCCGCAGCGATGGCTGCGGACGCCGTCCTCATCACGCCCCGGTGCGCCGACCCCCTCTACCGACGGGCTGTGCGGGTGTCGATGGGCACGGTGTTCCAGGTGCCGTGGACGCGGATCGAGCCATGGCCGTCCGCAATCGAGGAAATGCGCGAATCCGGTTGGTACGTCGCAGCGCTCGCGCTGGACGACGAGGCCCAAACGTTGGACGAACTCGCCGCAGCCGATCACGACCGGCTGTGTCTTGTCGTCGGCACGGAAGGTGACGGACTGTCGCGCCGCACGATGGCACTGAGCACTCGCACCGTCTGCATACCGATGGCCGGCGGCGTCGACTCGCTCAACGTGGCGGCGGCGTCCGCCGTCGCACTCTGGGCAACGAGAGACTGAACCGACTCCCGTCCGAACGTTCATCAGGCGGGACAGACCAACGGACGCCCGTTAGCGCGTACGTTCGGTTGTCGAACCACCTACCGGGTGGACCTATTCGATCTCACGAAGGCAGGAGAGTCGTAATGGACAACCGGATCCTCTGGATCATCATCGCCGCGGTGGTGGTGCTCGCCATCATCGCGCTCGTCGCGATGATGAACAACAAGAAGAAGAAGGAACGGCAGCGCGAGGAAGCAGCACAGCTGCGCGACAACGCCGCCGCCCAGGAGATGCAGCTGAAGGAGCGCGAGCGCGAGGCCGACCTCGCCGCGCGTGAAGCAGGCCAGCGCCGCGAGCAGGCCGACCGTGCCGCTGCGCAGGCGCGCAAGGCTGAGCAGGCTGCGTCGGCGAAGGTGAACGACGCGCAGAGCGTGCGCGACGACTACGACGAGAAGCAGCGCCAGGCCGACCTGCTCGACCCCGACGTCGAGACCGACAAGGACGGCAACCGTCTCGACGGTTCGCGCCCCGGCGGACACGACGACAGTGACTCGGGCATGGACCTGCGTGACCGGGACAACGACGGTGACCGCTTCGGTGACCACGACGCCGACCGACGTGCTGCTGACCAGCGGGACGGTGACGGGCCGGGTTGGGGCACTGGCGCAACCGCCGGTGGTCTGGGTGCCGCGGGCGCTGGTGGCGTCGCGTACCAGGGCCGTGACAATGACAGGCGTGACTCAGGCATGAACCTGCGTGACCGGGACAACGACGGCAACCGCCTCGGCGACCACGACGCCGACCCCCTCGGTGACAACGATGGTCGTGACTCGGGCATGGACCTGCGTGACCGTGACAACGACGGTGACCACTTCGGCGACCGTGACGCCGACCGCATCGGTCAGACCAGCACGATGGGCGATGTCGCCGGCGACGCTCACCACGGTGGCTACGACGAGCAGGGTCGGACCGACACGCACTTCGGCGACGGCCTGGCGGGCAACAGTCCGCGTGGCCACGAGGGCACGCTGCGCGACGGCGACCGCGAAGGTGGCCTCGGCGGTCACTCCTACGACGACGGCCGGACCCTTGATCGCGGCAACGAGCCGGGTTACCAGCACGAGGGTGGCCTGGACGGACAGCACTGGGGCCAGAACGACCGTAGCCCGCGTCAGCTCGACCAGGGCGGGTACGCCGACGAGTCGTCCGCGGGCTGGGCGCAGCAGCATGACGCCCAGCAGCCTGGCTATGACGCCGACCAGACTGCGGGACAGCAGAACTGGAACGACCAGTCCCGCGAGACCGGCGGCTTCGAGAACCGCTCTGCGGACTTCGGCGGTCAGCCGAACCAGGTCGGCGCAGGCACGGCCGGTGGCTCCACGGCGGTCGGCGGTTACGGCGTGGGTCGTGACGACGCGGTTCGTTCCGGGGACACCGGCAACCTGCAGGACGGCGCCGACTGGCACACCTCGGGCGACCAGCGTGACGTCCAGGCCGGGCACGACGGCATCCGGGACGACCGTGTCGGCGACGGCGTCCAGGACGTCAACCGCGACGCGGACGGCGACCACAAGTCGATCGGTGACCGCATTCGTTCCCTGCGGGACGACGTGCGCGGCCGCGACGGCAAGTAAATGAGCTCCGGTCCGCGCGGCTGACTCGTTGAGTGGGTCGCGCGGACGGAACCAGCACGAAGGGCGCTCCTCTCGCTACGGCGAGGGGAGCGTCCGGCGTTCACCCGACGAGTCGGTCGAGCAGCCTTCGTGCCTCTGCCGCCGGGTCGTCGGTGAGCCCGCCGTGCACCGGCCCCGGCTGGATCGCTGTGCTCCGCGGCGCGACCAGCCAACCGAAGCGTGCTCCGAGCGAGCGGATCGAAGGCTTTCCGGGCGCGGATTCGCCTGCGGCACAAGCACGCAACGACGCCAGCGCAGTCTCGATCTCGCTCAGATCGACTTCGGGTGCAAGTGCTCGCACCAGGTCGGAACGAACAAGCCACTCGACGCTCAGGTGGTCGGCGATCTGTGCGTAGACGACAACACCGATGTTGACGAACTCTTCACGCTCCACCGCCGGCACGAACCGCAGGACGGCGTACTGGTAACCGATCATGCGTTCCTCGGCATCCACGCGTCCGGACGAGCGAGGCGTTCGACGAGGTGCTCCACGTACATCGCGCGGACCGCTTCCGGGCCCGGCAGATCGGCCGTCGACTCCAGCCACTCGTCCGGCACGTCGTCGAGGACGCGAGCGATGAGCTCCCGGCTGAGGATCGCGGTGGCGCGTTCATGGACGGCACTGACGTCATCTGCGACCTCGCGCAGGATGTGCGAGGAGTCGTCGAAGCGTGCGGCGGCGAACCGCGCAGGGTCGGGTTCCCTCGAGGGCCAGGAGTGATGAAAGTAGAGGGCGGCGCCGTGATCGATCGCCCACAGGTTCTTGCCCCAACGCAACAGATTCGGGTTGTGCGGGGTGCGGTCGATGTTGGCGACACAGGCGTCGAGCCAGAGAATTGCCGAGGCTTCGTCCGGCGGCGGGGGAGTCGAGCCGTCGTAGTTGAACGCGCCGGGTAGGAAGTCCATCCCGAGGTTCAAACCGACGGACGCGGTGAGAAGGTCCTGCACCTCTTCGTCGGCCTCGTATTTCGCGATCTGCTCTGGCATGTCGACGAGCTTCAGATCGGGGACGCGGATGCCGAGGGCGCGAGCGAGGCCGGCAACGATGATTTCAGCCACGAGCACCTTCACACCCTGACCGGCGCCGCGGTACTTGACCACCCAGGTGCCCTCGTCGTCCGCCTCCATCACACCGGGCAGCGAACCACCCTCGCGCAGCGGGACCACGTAGCGCAGGGCGTTGACGATGGGCAGCACACGGCCACTCTAGTGAGCGTGCGCACGAGCAGGCTGACTCGTCGATAGGGTTGCCCGCATGGAGCCGGTCTACACACCCGTCGTTCACTTCGCCCGCGGGTTGTTCGCCGCGCAGGGGCTGCGCTTCCAGCGCACCGGGCAGGAGGCCATTCCGCAGACCGGTGGCGGTGTCGTCGCGATCAACCACATCGGATACCTCGACTTCGCCCTCGCGGGGTACGCCTTCAAGGACGTCGGACGTCTGGTGCGCTTCATGGCGAAGAAGGAAGTGTTCGACATGAAGGGCGTCGGCTCGCTGATGCGAGGGATGAAGCACATCCCGGTCGACCGATCGGCGGGCGCCGGTGCGTACCGCGAAGCGGTCGCGGCTCTGCAGCGCGGCGAACTGATCGGCGTGTTCCCGGAGGCCACCATCTCGCGCTCCTTCGAACTCAAGGAGTTCAAGACCGGCGCGGTGCGGATGGCTCAGGAAGCCGGCGTCCCGATCATCCCCACGATCGTCTGGGGCTCGCAGCGGATCTGGACCAAGGACCACCCGAAGAAGCTGGGCCGTACCGGTGTTCCGATCATCGTGACCGTCGGCCGCCCGATCGAAGCGCCTGCCGACGCCGACCCGGCGCAGCTCACCGAACAGCTCAAGGCCGAGATGAAGCAGATGCTCGACCGGGCCAAGGCGCAGTACCCGCCGATGACCGGTGAGGACCTCGCTTTCCTTCCGAAGGCGCTCGGCGGAACGGCTCCCACGCTGGACGAGGCGGCCGAGATGGAGGAGCAGGAACGTCAGCGGCGTGCGGCACGCAAGGCGGAGAAGGCGGCGAAGGCCGCCAAGAAGAAGGGTTCTGCACAGCCTTAGGTCTCCGGCCCGCGTTGTCGGTACCCCGTGAAAAGGTCGAGGCATGTCGACCGAACTTCTGCAGAACGCCGTCAGTCGGGTGCTGGGTGCCCTCGCCGGTCCCGACGCCACCTTGCGCGACGGGCAGGGTGAGGCACTCGAGACGCTCTCGCAGCCCGGGTCCCGCGTGCTGGTCGTCCAGGCGACCGGGTGGGGCAAGTCGGCGGTCTACTGGATCGCCACGACGATGATGCGCGACCGCGGTGACGGACCGACGCTGGTCGTCTCGCCGCTGCTGTCGTTGATGCGCGACCAGGTGCAGGCGGCCGAACGAGCGGGCCTGGTCGCGGCGACCTTGAACTCCTCGAACATCGACGACTGGTCCCGGATCGAGGCCGACCTCGCGGCCGATCGTCTCGACGTTCTGCTGGTGTCACCGGAGCGTTTGGCCAACCCGGGGTTCGGTGCACGAGTGCTCGATGCGTTGACCGGACGCCTCGGCATGGTGGTCGTCGACGAAGCACACGCGGTCAGCGACTGGGGCCACGATTTCCGTCCGGATTACCGACGTGTGGTCGACGTGCTCGGACGCCTGAACCCGCAGACACCCGTCCTGGCCACGACCGCCACCGCCAATGCGCGCGTGGTGGAAGACGTTGCGGCACAACTGGGTTCGGCCACCCTGGTGCTTCGTGGACCACTCGCCCGGTCCAGTCTGACGCTCGCGGTTGCAGCCCAGATGGATCCGCTCGCCCGCTTCGCGTGGGTGGCCGATCACCTGCCGACGCTGCCCGGTTCGGGCATCATCTACACGCTGACCGTGGCCGATGCTCAACGTCTGGCCGAGGTGCTGCGCACCAAGTACTCCGGCGATCCGTCCCTGCAGGTCGCCGCCTACACCGGCCAACTCGACGGCGCCGAACGCGAGCGACTCGAAGACGCGCTGCGGCGTAACGAACTCAAGGCGTTGGTTGCGACGTCCGCCCTCGGCATGGGATACGACAAGCCGGACCTGGGGTTTGTGGTGCACGTCGGGGCTCCGCCGTCACCGGTGTCCTACTACCAACAGGTCGGACGTGCCGGCCGCGCGATCGACCATGCTCTGGTCACCTTGCTTCCGTCTGCTTCGGACGAGGCTGTCTGGGAGTACTTCGCCACGGCCACCATTCCCAAGTCGAAGGAGGTCGAGCGGATCCTCGAACTCCTGGGTCAGGCAGTGTCGCCGCTGTCCGTGGTGGCGCTCGAGGCCGAGTCCGGAGTGCGGCGCACGCGGGTCGAACTGCTGTTGAAGCAGTTGGCTGTTGACGACATCGTGGTCCGCACCACCGACGGGTGGTCGTCCACCGGCAAGGACTGGAGTTACGACCAGGAGCACTACGACTCGGTGTTGGCGACGCGTCGCCGTGAAGCGGAGATCATGCGTCGCTACGTACGTGGCCAGGGCTGCCTCATGCAGTTGCTCCAGGAGTCCTTGGACGACCCGTCCGCTGCACCGTGCGGTCGCTGCTCGGTCTGTATCGGCGGCTTACCGGAAGGTCTTGCCGCAGAGGCGAATTCGGAGACGATGCGCGGTGTGCGACGGGTGCTGCGCACCGAGCGCCACGTGCTGGAACCACGCAAGATGTGGCCCGGGGGAGCGTATGGCACCCGCGGCAAGATCCCGGTCGCCCAGGCGGCTGACCCCGGACGGGTACTCGTCCATGCCGACGCGCCGGAGTGGGCCGACTCGCTCGCCGGTTGCCTGCAGACGGGAGCGGCAGCCGATCCTGAACTGCTCGAACACGCGGTACACACGCTCGCCGACTGGAGCAAGCAGTGGGCGGACCGGCCGACCTGCATGATTGCCGTGGCTCCGGGCGGCATGCCGGATCTGGCGGGTTCGGTCGCCGAGCACCTGGCGAACGCCGGCCGGCTCCCGCACGCGGTCTGGGCGACCGATCGCGTCCCGACGGATCTGCCGAGCGCCGACGAGGCCGCCGTCCTTCGTGATTGCCTCGACGCCGGCCCGGACGCGAACGTCGACGGCCATACGGTTCTGCTGGTGATCGACCGGACGTCGTCCGGCTGGGCGGCCACGGTGGCTGCCGCTGCGCTGCGCGAGCGAGGGGCGGCCCGCGTCCTGCCGCTGGTGATCCATCGCAGCGTCGGCTGAACACCGACGGGCGCGTCCCACCGCGTTCGCGGGCTGCGTCCGGCAGGCGACAATGGAACGGTGAGAAGCCGTCCGAGTGTGTTGCACCTCGACCTCGACGCCTTCTTCGCCGCGGTCGAGCAACGCGACAAACCCAGCCTGCGCGGCAAACCCGTGGTGGTCGGCGGGACGGGTGGACGAGGCGTCGTGGCGACCGCCTCCTACGAGGCGCGTAAGTTCGGAGCCCGGTCGGCGATGCCTACCGCTCAGGCGCGCCGACTGTGTCCGCCCGGCACGGCCTTCCTCAGTCCGCGCGGCGCCGCGTACCGAGCCTCCAGCGCGATCGTCATGGAACTGCTGCACGACCTGTCGCCCACGGTCGAGCAGGTCTCCGTGGACGAGGCTTACGTCGACCTCGCACACGGCGATATCACCGACTTCGCGGTCGACGCGCTGCACAACCGGATTCAACGCCTGCTCGGCGAGATCACCGAGCGCACAGGGGGATTGACGGCGAGTGTCGGGATCGGCACTTCGAAGCAGATCGCGAAGATCGGGTCGGACCTGGACAAGCCGAACGGTTTGGTGATCGTCCCGGCCGGCCACGAGAACGAGGTACTCGGTCCACTACCGGTTCGAGTGCTCGGTGGCGTGGGTCCGGTGACGGGCGAGCGGCTGCGCTCGTTCGGCGTCGAGACCGTTGCCGACCTGCAACGAATGTCGGTGACCGACCTGGTGAGCATCTTCGGTGAGTCCCACGGACGAGGGTTGCACGAGATGGCCTTCGCGAGGGACGATCGCCCGATCGTCACCGAGCGTGAGGCCAAGAGCATCTCGGCCGAGGAGACCTTCCCGGTCGACGTCGCGGACAGCACCGTTCTCGATCGTGAGTTGGTGAAGCTGGTGGAGCGGGTCACTGCGCGCTTGCAGGAGCACGGACACTTCGCCCGGACGATGACGATCAAGGTGCGGCACGGCGACTTTTCCACCTTCACCCGATCGGAAAGCACGCTGCACCCGACCGGCGACCTCGCAACGATCCTGTCGGTGGCCCGCAGATTGCTCGTCGGTGCGGACACCGCAGCGGGCCTGCGGTTGCTCGGTTTCGGGGTGTCCGGCATGTCGCCGCACGCCCAGGAACGGATGTCCTTCGAACAGGAGGAGGTCGAGCAACCGTCACCGGAAGCCGCGGTCACCGCGCATGATGTCGACGACGGCTGGGGCCGCAACCCGCAGACCTGGACACCGGGCGCCGACGTCCGGCACGCCGAGCACGGTGCCGGTTGGGTGTGGGGGAGCGGCCTGGGCCGAGTCACCGTTCGATTCGAGGGCCCGACCACCGAACCCGGACCGGTCCGCACCTTCAAGGCCGATGATCCGCAACTGGAGCACGCCGCACCGCCGGAGTGGAATTGATGCTTACCTGTGCGCTGTGAAGGCGCACGGGATGAATCAGATGCAGCAACACCCGTCTTCGACGACCGCGCCGGCGGCACCTCAGGGTCATCGGATGCCGTTGAACGACGCGCTTGGCTGGCGGCTTCCCTGCTCGATTTCTTCGATGACGCGGATGCTCATCACAGCCAGGTGAAAGTGCGCGGTACCGGCTGGTGAGCAGCCCCTGACGCACCGCTTCGGATGGCTAGGGTGGGGCGGGTGACGATCCGGGTAGCCCTCCATCACCGCACGACCTACACCTTCGACGAACCGGTGACGGTTCACCCGCACGTCGTCCGGCTGCGCCCGGCGCCGCACAGTCGCACCCCGATCACCGCGTACTCGCTGACGGTCTCTCCGAGCAATCACTTCATCAACTGGCAGCAGGATCCGTTCGGCAACTACCTCGCGCGCCTCGTCTTCCCCGAGCGGGTCGACAAGTTGGAGGTCACGGTCGATCTGGTCGCCGACATGACGGTGATCAACCCGTTCGACTTCTTCGTCGAGGAATACGCCGAGCACTACCCGTTCACCTATCCCGACGATCTGCGCGCCGACCTCGACCCGTACCTGCGAGTCGTCGACGACGCCGACGAAGGCAGCGGACTCAGCGAGCAGACGCAGTCCTGGATCGACCAGGCGATCGCCGATGCGCAACCGGGCGATCAGAACCCGGGCATCGTCAACTTCCTGGTCGCGATGAATCAGGCTGTGAACCGGGCGGTTTCGTACTCCGTGCGGATGGAGCACGGAGTGCAGAGCCCGCGGGAGACCCTCGATCGCGGCATCGGGTCCTGTCGTGACAGCGCCTGGCTGCTGATCGCGGCGCTGCGCCGCGCCGGTTTGGCGGCTCGATTCGTGTCCGGTTACCTCGTCCAGCTGACCGCCGACCAGGAAGCGCTCGACGGCCCGAGCGGTCCGAAGGAGGACTTCACCGATCTGCATGCCTGGGCAGAGGTCTTCGTACCGGGTGCCGGGTGGATCGGCATGGACGCAACCAGCGGCCTCTTCGCCGGGGAGGGTCACATCCCGCTCTGCGCGACGCCGCACCCGTCAGCGGCAGCACCGATCAGCGGTGCGACGGCGCCGGTCAACGTCGAGTTCGACTTCGCGAACACCGTCACCCGGGTCTTCGAGGACCCGCGGGTCACCAAGCCTTACACCGACGACCAGTGGTCGAAGGTGCGCGCACTCGGCGAGCACGTCGATGAACTGATGCAGGCCGGCGACGTCCGGCTCACGATGGGTGGCGAGCCCACGTTCGTGTCGGCCGACGACACCTCGACTCCGCAATGGGAGACCGCCGCCGACGGTCCGGAGAAGCGAAAGCTGGCGGTCGAGTTGGCCGACAAACTGCGAAAGCGCTACGGCAAGGGCGGGATCACGCACCACGGTCAGGGCAAGTGGTACCCGGGAGAACCGTTGCCGCGCTGGCAGATCGGTCTCATCTGGCGTACCGACGGCTCGCCGATGTGGCAGGAGCAGTCACTCCTCGACGACCCGTGGGGCGACGCCGTCGTGCCCGGCGACGACCACGAGCGTGCCATGGTCGTCCGCGACTTCACCCAGCACCTCGCAACCCGGCTCGGCTTGCCCGACGAGGTCGTCCGACCTGGCTACGAAGACCCGATCACGGATTGGCACAACGAGATTCGTCAGCCGAGCGGCGACCGCCCCGGTGACGACGTCGGTGCACTCGACCCCGATCGACGCAGCAAGCTGGAATCGAAGGAGATCGCACCCGAGCTGCCCACCGGGTGGGTGCTGCCGGTCTTCCCCGCACCTGACGGCGAAGGCTGGGGCACGGCTGTCTGGCAGACCCGCCGCGAGCACCTCTACCTCACGCCCGGCACTTCGCCGATGGGCCTGCGCCTGCCGCTCGGTTCGATCGCCTGGGCCGAGGCACCGTACGTCCCCGACGCCTCGCCGTTCGCGGCGAGCGGCACCCTGCCCGATCCCGGATCCCTCGAAACCGAGGTCCCGAGCGCTCAGGTGCACGACATCGAGGAGGCTCCGCGGACGGCGTTGACCGTCGAGGCACGCGAGGGCCACCTGTTCGTGTTCCTGCCGCCGCTGTCCGAGCTGGACGACGCGCTGCGCATGCTCGGGGCGATCGAACAGGCCGCGAAGGCGACCGGGACGCCAGTCGTGCTGGAGGGCTACGCGCCGCCGAGCGGTGGTGGCCGCCTCACCTCGCTGACCGTGACGCCCGACCCCGGTGTCATCGAGGTCAATGTGCAACCCACCTCGTCGTGGGCCGAGCTGGAGACCCTCACGACCACGCTCTTCGACGACGCCCGGTCGGTTCGTCTGGCGACGGAGAAGTTCGACATCGACGGCACTCACACCGGCACCGGCGGCGGCAACCACATCACGCTCGGTGGTTCCACGCCCGCCGAGTCGCCGTTGCTGCGTCGCCCCGACCTGCTGCGCAGTCTGATCACCTACTGGCAGCACCACCCGGCGTTGTCCTATGTCTTCTCCGGACGCTTCATCGGCCCGACCAGCCAGTCGCCACGCGTTGACGAAGGACGTCACGAGACGCTCTACGAACTCGAGATCGCCTTTCACGAACTCGACCGCGCCACAAAGGAATCCGATGGTGAACCGCGTCCATGGGTCACCGACAGGTTGCTTCGTCATTTGCTGACCGACATCACCGGCAACACCCACCGCAGCGAGTTCTGTGTCGACAAGCTCTACAGTCCCGACACCGACCGCGGCCGTCTCGGCATCCTGGAGCTGCGCGGTTTCGAGATGCCGCCGCACGCTCAGATGTCGCTGGTGCAGGCGTTGCTAGTGCGTACGCTGGTCGCGCGTTTCTGGGACCAGCCCTACTCCGGCTCGCTGATCCGCTGGGGTTCACGCCTGCACGACCGGTTCCTGTTGCCCGCGTTCGCGGCAGCCGACCTGCGGGATGTGGTCTCCGACATCAACCGGTATCTCGGGCCGGAACACCACTTCGACCCGTCCTGGCTCGACCCGTTCCTGGAGTTCCGTTTCCCGCGGCTGGGGGAGACCGACATCGCCGGCGTCCACCTCGAACTGCGCCAGGCCGTCGAGCCGTGGCACGTCCTCGGTGAAGAGGTGACCCAGGGGGGCACCTCGCGCTACGTCGACTCCTCGGTGGAGAAGGTGCAGGTCGCGGCGACCGGCCTCGTACCCGGACGTCACGTCATCACCTGCAACGGAGTGCCGGTACCGCTGGTGCCGGTCGCTGGATCCGGTTGGGGCACAGGCACTCCCGGCACAGGTGGTGCGCCGGACACGATGGTCGGTGGGGTTCGGTTCCGTGCCTGGTCACCGCCGTCCGCGCTGCACCCGACGATCGGCGTCCACTCTCCGCTGGTGTTCGACCTGGTGGATCGTTGGAACGGTCTGTCGCTCGGCGGTTTCACCTATCACGTCGTGCATCCCGGCGGCCGGTCCTATGACACCTACCCGGTGAACGCCGCCGAAGCCGAATCGCGCCGTGGGAGCCGCTTCGAGGCGGTCGGGCACACGTCCGGCACGGTCGACATGTCCGGCTGGCCGTCGTACGAAACCCAGGTGCGGCACGGCAACGGTGAATACCCGTCCACGCTTGACCTGCGCCGCTTCTCGGCCGGTCGGCGCGCATGACCCGAGGGCGCGGACGATTTCATAAGGTGACTTCATGACGGCGCAACCCCAGGCCAATTCCGGTGTGCTGAGCCGGTATCGAGAACGGGTCGAACGCAGCACGGAGGAGCACTCCGGGCAGCATGCCGGCGACTCTGGCGATCACCGCGGCATCTGCGTCGACGAGTGGCTCAGCGATGCCGGCACCGAACAGCACCAGCAGCTGACCGACATCGTCGAGTCGATCGGCATCGGTGGCCTGCTGGCGCGCAAGGCGGCGACTGCCCGGCACATCAAGGAGGACGGCCTCACCTACACCGTCTCCGGTGAGGACCGGGCCCGCCCCTGGCAACTCGACCCGTTGCCGGTGGTGCTGTCGGACGACGAATGGGCGCGACTCGAGCGCGGCCTCACCCAACGGGCGATGCTGCTGGACGCCCTGCTCGGCGACCTCTATGGCGAGCGTCGCATGATCAGCGAGGGTGTCATCCCGGCGGCCGCCGTCGTGGGGCACGACGGATTCCTGCCGACGGCCGACGGCATCCGGTTGCCGGGCGATCGCCAACTGGTGATGACCAGCGTGGACCTGGCCCGCGATGCGTCCGGCACCTGGACGGTGCTTGCCGACCGTAACCAGGCGCCGTCCGGAGCTGGTTACGCGATGGCTGACCGACGCATCGTGGCTCGGACGATGCCCAGGCTGTACCGCAACACCGCCCTCGCTCGACTGCGCGGCTTCTTCGACCAGATGAGCGACGCGTTGCTCGACGCAGCCCCGGTCGCAGTCGATCAGCCGAACATCGCGCTGCTGTCACCCGGACCGGCGAGTGAGACCGCTTTCGACCAGGCCTTCCTGGCGAGCCTGCTGGGTCTGCCGGTCGTGCAGGCCGAAGACCTCACCATGCGCGACGGACGGGTCTGGCGACAGACGACTCACAAGCCACAGCATGTCGACGTGTTGGTTCGTCGCGTGGACGCCGCATGGTCGGATCCGCTTGATCTGCGGGGTGATTCGCGTCTGGGCGTCACCGGGCTCACCGAGGCCGCGCGCCGGGGGATGATCAGCGTGGTGAACCCGCTCGGTAGCGGTGTGCTGGAGAACCCGGCGCTCGTGCCGTTCCTGCCGCAGGCCGCGAAGCGACTGCTCGGCGAGGACCTGTTGCTTCCGGACGCCCGCACCTGGTGGTTCGGTGACCGCGAGCAGCGTGCCGAGGCGATGGACCGTCTCGATGAGCTCGTCATCAAACCGATCAGTCGCGGAGAAGCAGACCCGGCGACGCACGGTTGGGAACTGTCGTCGAGCGAACTGGACGACCTCAGAGTTCAGATCGAGGCCGAGCCGTGGAAGTGGGCGGCACAGGAGCAGGTCGCGATGTCGACCGCTCCGGTGATCGCGGCCGAAGGTCTCGAACCGCGGCGCCTGGTCTTGCGCACCTTCGGGGTCGGGGCGAACGACGGATACCGCTTCCTGCCGGGCGGTTTGGGTCGCGTCGCGGCGAACAGCACGAGCTGGAACGTGTCCAACTCCCACGGTGGCATCGCCAAGGATGTCTGGGTGCTGGCTCCGACCGAGTTCGAGGTAGCGATGGCCGAGCGCGGACGTCACCGCGACACCCTCAAGCTCACCGTCGAACCCGACTCGATGTCTCTGGCCCCACGCGTTGCCGACGACCTTTTCTGGATCGGACGCTACGCCGAGCGCGCGGAGTCGACCGCCCGTCTGGCGACGGTGGTCGATGACCTCGTCGCCGATCACCACGGCCGGTCCGGTTCACCCGGGCAGGTCGCCATGCGAGAAATGGTGCAGGCGCTCAGCCAGGTCACCGGAGTGGCTGCGCCACAAGGCGATTCGCACCCTTCCGAGTTCCTCCGGACGATCGTCTTCGCCGAGAACACTCCCGGCACCATCGCGTACACGGTCAGTAACCTGTCGCGTGCCGCGTACGCCGTCCGTGAACTCCTTTCGCCCGACACGTGGCTGATCCTGAGCCGATTGCAGAGTGCGATCAATCGTCCGGTCGACGACGACGAGCCACTGCCGGGTGTCCTCGCGCAGGTGCTCGAGTGCCTCGTCGGGCTTGCCGGCCTCGCGTCGGAGAACACGGTGCGCGACGAGGTATGGGCCTTCATGGACCTGGGACGAAGGGTCGAGCGCTCCTTGCAGGTGTCGACGTTGTTGCGGGTGGCGATCGGTACCGAACGCTCGCCCGTGGCGGACGGCCAGATCACCGAGGCGACGCTGCGGGCCTGCGACAGCGTGATCACGTACCGCCGGCGCCTCGCGTCAGGCACCGGTCCGGCGTCCCCGGTGGCAGGCATGCTGCAGTTGCTGCTGCGTGACCCGATCAACCCCAGGTCGCTCGAGTTCCAGTTCAAGCGCATCACCGGCATCACCCAGGTCATCGAGGACGAAGGCGTGCGGGTAGCCGTCGATGCGCTCACGAAGCGGCTCGAAGCGGTCTCGCCGGAGGACCTCGGCATGAACGAGCGGTCCCGGCTCGTGGATTTCTCCGTCGAGCTGACCTCGTTGCTGCGTGACCTGAGCGACCAGGTCTCACACCGCTACTTCGTGCGGCCGGAGCCGCCCCGTCGCGTCAACACCATCCACGAGGTCGGAGTGCGCCAGTGAGCGACCAAGTCCCCGATCTGCACAACACGCGCCGGTACGAGATCCGCCACACCACCGAGTACCAGTACGACGACTTCGTGACGGCCTCCTACAGCCGGGCGTGCCTGCGGCCGCGGTCGACCGAACACCAAAAGGTGCTGTCGAACGTGATCGAGGTCACGCCGTCCGCGCACGTCATGTCCGAACACACCGACTTCTTCGGCAACTTCAGTCACTATCTGGAGATCCGGACGCGGCACACCAGGTTCGCGGTGACCAAGCGTTCCCACGTCGAGATCACCTGGCCGAAGGCCGATGTCGAAGCACTCAACAATTGGACGGTGCAGTCGGCACGCCGGGAGATGGAAGCCACCTCCGGCGGGTTCGACCTCGACCACACCCGTTACCTGCTGCCGTCGCGGCTGGTCGATGTCACTCCGACAGTCGCCGCCTACGCACAGGAGCACCTTCCGGACAACCGTCCGTTGGGCGATGCTCTGGTGCACCTGTACGAGCTGATCTACAGCGAGTTCAAATACGCGAAGGGCGCGACGACCACCTCCACCACGCTGGAGGAGGTCATCGAGGGCAAGGCAGGTGTCTGCCAGGACTTCGCGCATCTCGCCGCCGGCATGGCCCGGCACGTGGGTCTGCCGGCCCGGTACGTGAGCGGGTACATCGAGACCGTTCCGCCGAAGGGCAGGCCCAAACTCGCCGGCTCGGACGCCACCCACGCGTGGGTGTCGATCCGGACTCCGCTCGGATGGGTGGATCTCGACCCGACGAACAACCACTTCGCAGATTCGCGGTACATCGTGACCGCCTGGGGCCGCGACTTCCGTGACGTGTCCCCGCTCAAGGGAATCATCTTCGCCGAGGGCAGCGGTAGCAAGCTCAATGTCGCCGTCGACGTGATTCCGTTGACCGGCAACGGCGCCCAGCCGACGCTGACCGACTGAGCCGAGTCGGGGCGTGGGCTCAGATGCGGGATCGAAGTTCCGCGAGCCCGTCGCCCGCAAGTTCGTCCAGGTGTGCGGCGCGGCCCGTCATCGCCATCAACAGGGACAACAACGGGCCCTTGACCGCCGGCCCTGAACCGGTCGACCAGTCGGTGTCTGCCCGCAGCGTGGCTTCGGGGGACCGGAGCTGTGCTCTGCGATCGTCTTGCCGATCATCTTTTCGAAGTTGAACTCCGACTTCGCCATGTTGACAAAGAACCCCGGCTTGGTGGAGGTAGCTCTAGGTGTGCCCTGCGTGAAGTATGAGGTTCACTCGAGCAGGTGTCCAGCAAGACCGCCCGGGCACGGTCGATGCGGGAGTTTCGGGGTCCGCGTGCTAATGTTTCGGGCTGTTGGCCAGCCGGTAAATCGGCCGGCCACTCACCTCGTCCGGGTGGCGGAATGGCAGACGCGCTAGCTTGAGGTGCTAGTGCCCTTTAACGGGCGTGGGGGTTCAAGTCCCCCTCCGGACACAACCCTTAAACCCCCTCTCTACGGAGATCAGGGTCTAGGCGAAGAATCCCGCGCGATGGCGCGGGATTCTTCTAGGTGGTGATGGTTGCGTAACGAGAGAGCCGCTCAGCACGTGGCTTGAGCGGCTTCGTCGGTGCTGGTCAGGCGGACTGTGTTGTGGCCTTCTTACGTCCTGCACCGGGGTACTCCCGAGTGAAGAGACGATTGTTCGGGACACCGTTGTGCAACAGCGTGCCTCCCCAGACTCCGGACTCGAGCGACTTGACGCCGGCGCGCCCACACATCAGCTTGGCCGGACAGTCCGAGCAGATCTTCTTGGCCGCGGACAGGTCGCGGTTGGTGTTCGGGAAGAAGATCTCCGGCTGCGGATGACCAGAGCACGCCCACTGCAGGTCGTTGCTGCGCATGTGCGCGACCTCGGCCGGGACGTGCCGGTCCGGCCAGCGCTCCTCGACCGAAGGCGACGCGGCAGGGCGCGTCGTTCCAGGCAGGGTGCGCGCAGCGGTTCGAAGTTCCATGTTCGTGACGGTGCGACGCGCGGTTCAGTCCGCGGTCGGAACGAGGGTCAGATGCCGGCGGTCGAAGTCGCCCTCGGCTTCCCAGTCGTAGATGCCGCGCTCGGTCGTGGTGTCGAGGTCCTCATTCAGATCGGATCCGTCGAGTACACGTAGCACCGGTGGCTGAACCACGTCGTCGGTCGAGACGGTGGCTGCGGTGACGGCTACATCGAGGTGTCAGTCATCGCCGTCTCCGGATGCGAGCGACCCGCTGCTAATACCTTCGGACATGGAGGACAGCGCAGCGGGTCGCTCGTTGAGAATATGCGCGACGGCCGAGGTGCGGATCGCTTCCGCCACGGCTTCGGGTGTGCGCCGGTCCTCCGGACGGGTCGCCAGGTTCTCCATGACTCCGTCCCGGACGTTCGCGGCCAGGTACGACCACAGTGCCTGCGTGGTCGGTTCGGAGCCCGTGGCTGCGGCCAGGTCGAGCACGCGGGAGTGGGCCTTGACGGCGATCTCGCCGGTCGGCTTCTTCTGACTGAACGGGTGCGCGATCCCGTGGGCTTCAGCGGCATCCCTGACCGGAGCGAGTCCACCCCAGGTGACGAGCAGCTCATGGGTCTCCAGCAAGGTGATCATCTCAATGGCATCAGCGAGACGATCGCCGTCGAACGACTCGAACCACTGGGCTGAGCAGAAGGCGAGGGTCGGAGGGGTCGGGGGACTGTGGGTGACCGAGAGCGCGACGAGGTTGCGTGCGCGCTTCGGAATGTAGGTGTTGTTCTGTTCCATATCAGCACGGTGCGACAGCCCCGGGCCGGTACCTCGGGACGCCATCCGCGTCGCACCGTGTGCGGCATGTCAAACGCCGCAGTCATTCCGCTACGCACCGCCTCGTTCCGTGTCCCGCGTCTTCCGCTGCGTCAACCGCAAAGCCGTGAAGCGTGGTGCGGGCAGATCGCTGCGAGTTGCGTGAAGTACCGCAAGGGGCGGTCGGTCATCGGGCCGGTGCGGGTTGAGTTGACGCACGGTGTGAAACGGCCGGCGATGCACTACGGGGCGCACGGCGTTTTTCCCAAGAGCCCGGCCTACCCCACGAACGGGCACTCGGCACTGGATCTGATGGAGGACGCCCTCGACGGCATCGTCGCCGGTGGGCTCATCTCAAGCAAGCAGTCCGTCGTCGACCTGCAGATCCGTAGGGTCTATGTCGACACCGATGGGAAGACCGGTTTGCACGTCAAGGTCATCGGCCTGGCGACGCGAGTCGCTTCCTTGCCAAGGAACGCAGCGGCCTAGCGAACAGCGGACAGGTCTGTGGTGTCGCGGACTCGGCGGGCAACGATCAGGCGACCGCTAGATGTTCTGTCCGGAGAGGTTAGGCACGCGGTCGATGGGTGATTGGCCCTTGAGGCTGGTGTGGCCGCGGTGGTGATTGTAGTGATGGAGCCGTTCGGGGTAGGTCGTGTCCCGCGTCAAGAACACGGCCTTGCTCCCCGCCAGGCTTGAGCGCGGGATCCCAGGCGGATGGGCGCGTTCGGCCTGTGGAGATCGGGCGCTACTTCAACAGGACGAGGGCCCAGTGGACGGAGGCCAGGCTGCTGTGCCATTCTCACCGACGATGCTCTCCGACACCGGTGCCCGGGCCACCCCCCGCTCCCGACTCTTGCGTCACCCCGCGCAGACCGTGGTCGCGGCATTCGCGGTGGGCAACACCATCGGCACCCTGCTCCTCATGCTCCCGATGGCACGAACCGGTGATGGAGGCGCACCATTCGTCACCGCACTTTTCACCTCCACAAGTGCAGTGTGTGTCACCGGCCTCGTCACCGTGGACACAGCGACCTACTGGACCGGTTTCGGCCAGGCCGTCATCCTCGGACTCATCCAGGTCGGCGGGTTCGG
The DNA here is from genome assembly GCF_004146205.1 of Yimella sp. RIT 621. Classification (NCBI taxonomy): domain Bacteria; kingdom Bacillati; phylum Actinomycetota; class Actinomycetes; order Micrococcales; family Dermacoccaceae; genus Yimella; species Yimella sp. RIT 621. The sequence continues at coordinate 2,175 of NZ_SEIP01000021.1, read as the reverse complement.
ATTCATGACGATGACCACTTTGCTGGTGCTGTTCATCGGCCGGCGGCTAGGTCTGCGCAGCCGAATCGCAGCGGCTGCCGAAACAAAGAGCGGGGTCGGCGACGTTCGCACCGTCCTAGTGGGAGTCTTCAGAATCACCGTCATCGTCGAGGCAGTCGTCGCTCTTGCCCTGACACTCAGGTTCTGGCTCGGCCACGGCTTCGGCTTCTTGGAGTCTCTGCGACTCGGCGGATTCCACGCAGTGTCGGCCTTCAACAACGCCGGGTTCGCGCTGTTCAGCGACAGCCTCATGAGTTACCTCACCGACCCCTGGATTCAACTCCCGATCGTCGTGGCCATCGTCATCGGCGGCCTCGGATTCCCCGTCCTGCTCGAACTCCTGCGTCGCCGTGCACGCAGGCACTGGTCGTTGCACACCCAACTCACACTTTTCATGACCACGATCCTTCTCGTCGGCGGAACCGTGTTCATGACGCTCAGCGAATGGGGTAATGACGCGACGATCGGAACACTGAATCCAGCGCAGAAGCTGCTGGCCGGCTTCGTCCACGCCGTGCAGCCGCGTACCGCGGGTTTCAATGCCTGGGACTACGGGCAGGCCACCGACGAGACGTTGCTCGGCACAATCATGCTGATGTTCGTCGGAGGTGGATCGGCCGGCACCGCCGGTGGACTGAAGGTCACCACGTTCGTCGTCCTATTCTTCGTCATCGTTGCCGAGGTTCGTGGCGAGCATGATGTGGTCGCGTTCGGCCGGCGGATCGGCGATCGCACTGTGCGGCAGGCCATCACCGTGGCTCTACTGGGGGTTGCTGCCGTTGTGGGATCGACCATGCTCCTCACTCAACTCACCGGTCTGCCCTTCCGCGACGTGCTTTTCGAGACGACGAGTGCCTTCTCGACGGTCGGGTTGTCCACCGGAATCACTGCCCAGGTGCCGGAATCGGGTCAGTTTGTATTGGCTGCCCTGATGTTCCTGGGGAGGTTGGGGCCGGTGACCCTAGTGTCGGCTCTGGCGTTGCGCAAGCGCGGACGCCGATACACCTACCCGGAAGGATGGCCCCTCATTGGCTAAGCGCATCGGAGCTGGCGGCGGAGTCGTCGTCATCGGACTCGGCCGTTTCGGCAAATCTCTTGCGCTGGAGCTCGAGAGTGATGGCATCGAAGTCCTGGGCATCGACGCAGACCCGCGCCCTGTCCAAGCTGTTGCAGGCAGGCTCACCCACGTCGTTCAGGCCGACGCGACCGACGCAGAAGCCATGCGCCAGCTGTCTGTGCATGAGTTCGACCGGGCCGTCGTTGCCATCGGGTCCAGCCTTGAGGCAAGTGTGCTCGCAGCCTTCGTCCTGCGCGGTCTGCACGTACCGCATATCTGGGCCAAGGCAACCACCAAGGCCCAAGCGCAGATCCTCGAGCAGGTCGGGGTTGAGCACGTCGTGCGCCCCGAACATGAAATGGGCCGTCGTACAGCTCACCTCGTGCGCGGCAAGATGCTGGACTACATCGAGTTCGACGATGGATTCGCCATCGTTCGTACACGCCCACCGCGCAGCATTCTCGGCAAGACTCTCGCGGAGGCAGCAGTCCGTTCGAAATGGGGCGTCACGGTCGTCGGCGTCAAGGCCACCGGCAAGGACTTCACCCACGCGACCGCCGAGACGGTGGTCGAGGACGGGCATCTCATCATCGTCTCCGGCGAGCGCCGCAAGGTCGAAGCGTTCTCCAACCAGTAGTGACCGCGAACAATGGACCCTCGCACATCACGTCTTTTCTCAGGTGGCGATGAGGAAAACGCCCGTGTCTGTGCTGTGACCTGCTGATTTGTCGTGGCAGTCGCGATCCGGCGTCCATTGCGCACCCCGCCACTCGCATCCGACACGCCGTAACACTGCGACTGAAACCGGTAGCCAGGTAGCCATACGACGCGTGCGGTAGCCGCTGGAACCGCATATGTGCAAGACGTATCGTACGCGTAGTACGTTCGGCTCACGCCATCAGAACCGGTCAGCTGGACAGATCCCGGCTGCAGCGTAGGTGAGGTCCGACAGTTCGTATCGACCGACGCGCGGGACCATCGCGCCTACCTGGTAGTGACAGGTTTCCCGCAGGTCGGCGGCGACGTCTTCCGCATCGCCCATGCCGTATGGGCGGACTGCTGCTCATAATCGGCCTAGA
>NZ_SEIP01000020.1:0-41510 GCF_004146205.1 Yimella sp. RIT 621 | reverse complement strand
GAGTTTGGGGAATCGGTGATCGCACCGGTAACCTTGTGTGTCGGTCTGCGTCGTCCTTGACGTGGTCCGAACCGAGCAGTACCACCACCCATGACTCACCACGAAGATCGCCGAGCCGACATGCACCTCGACCCGCGTAACCCGCTCGTCCTTGACACCAAGGAACTGGGGCGGCGTCCGGGGCACATGGCTCAGATCGAACGTGATGTGCCGGCGCCCGATCTCTTCGGCAACGAGGTGATCGAGATCGCGCAGGGCGAGCCGATCGAGCTCGACCTGCGCATTGAGTCGGTGATGGAAGGGGTGCTGATCTCCGGTTCGGCCCGTGCCACGGCGACCGGTGCTTGCGTGCGGTGCTTGGAACCGGTCCACGAACCTGTGGATGTCGAATTCCAGGAGCTGTTCGCTTACGCCGACCGCGCGGCCCACCACAACCAGGTGGCCGGCGACGACGAGGACATGCACGTTCTGGACGGCGATCTCGCCGATCTGGAGCCGATGTTGCGGGATGTGGTGGTGCCTTTGCTGCCCTTCCAGCCGGTGTGCCAGGAAGACTGCCCGGGTCTGTGCTCCGAATGCGGAGTGCGCCTGGCGGACGACCCGGACCACCATCATGAAGTGATCGATCCCCGATGGTCGGCGCTGGCCGGTATGGCCGACGCCGAGAACGACGAGAAGAGGAACTGACGTGGCTGTCCCGAAGCGGAAGATGTCGCGCTCCAACACCCGTTCGCGCCGTGCGAACTGGAAGACGACGCCGGTCGTGACCACGACGTGCCCGAACTGCAGCGCCCTGGCCCAGCCGCACATGGCTTGCCCGGCCTGCGGCACCTACAAGGGTCGTCACTACAGTGCCGCGGAGCAGACCGCTCACCAGGCCTGAGACACCCGGTCGACGTGGCTTCGTCGAAACGGGCTGCCTCTGCGAAGGCTTCGCAGCGGCCCGTCGGTGACCTTTCCGCCCTGCTCGCGCAGATCAGCGGAACGGACATCGACGAGCCGCTGCTTCTGCGTGCGCTGACGCATCGGTCGTACGCGTACGAGAACGGGAACCTGCCGCACAACGAGCGCCAGGAGTTCCTCGGCGACGCCGTGCTGGGGTTGGTGGTCACCGAAGCGCTGTATGTCACCCACCCTGACTTGCCCGAGGGGCAACTGGCGAAGTTCCGCGCCTCGGTCGTCAACGCGCGTGCGCTCGCCGGCGTCGGCCGCGCTCTGGAGTTGGGCGAGTACATCCTGCTCGGACGCGGCGAGGACACCAGCGGCGGACGCGACAAGGACTCGATCCTGGCCGACACCGTCGAGGCAGTCATCGGTGCTGTCTACCTGTGCGGAGGCATCGAGCCGGCACACCGCCTGGTGCACCACATGGTCGACGACCTGATCGAGCAGGCTGCGGATCTCGGCGCCGGTCTGGACTGGAAGACCTCCCTGCAGGAACTCGCCGCCGGCCACGAACTGGGCTCTCCGTCCTACCAGGTCACCGATGAGGGCCCCGACCACGACAAGGTGTTCACCGCATCCGTCCTGGTGGCCGGTGAGGTGCTCGGCACCGGAGTGGGTCGCAACAAGAAGTCCGCGGAGCAGGTCGCCGCCGAGGCAGCGTGGAAGACGCTCAAGGCGCGCACCTCCGCGAAACCCGCCACCGAACTCGAGCGGGACGTCGAGCTTGCCTGAACTGCCTGAGGTGGAGGTCGTCCGCCGCGGGGTCGCCGATCACGTGGTCGGGCGACGCATCGAAACGGCCGAGGTGCTCGGCTCGCGGGTGGCGCGCCGCCACCAGGCCGGACCGGCCGCGCTCGCTGCTGCGCTCACCGGCGTGCGGGTGGTCTCCGCCCGCCGACGCGGCAAGTACCTGTGGATGGATCTGGACGACGGGCAGGCGCTCGTCGTCCACCTCGGCATGAGCGGCCAGTTGCTCGTCGAGGATCCCGATGCGCCGCGGGAGAAGCACTGTCACGCGCTCTTCGGACTCGACGACGGCAAGCAGTTACGGTTCGTCGACCAGCGCACCTTCGGTGGGCTCCAGCTCGTCGAGATGCTGCCGGATGATCACTCGAATGCGTTGATTCCCAGGGTCATTCGGCATATCGCGCCCGACCCACTGGAGTCCGCGTTCGATCTCCGGCAGACCGTCACCCGGATGCGGCGCAAGCACACCCAGATCAAACGAGCCCTGCTCGATCAGACTCTGGTGTCCGGCATCGGCAACATCTACGCCGATGAATCCCTTTGGCGCACAAGGCTGCACGGTGAGCGCTTCACGGACAGGGTGCCGGCGAAGGTCGCCACCGAACTGCTCGGACATGCCACCGACGTGATGACCGCGGCGCTCGCGCAGGGCGGCACGAGCTTCGACTCGCTCTACGTCAATGTCAACGGTGCCAGCGGTTACTTCGACCGGTCGCTGGACGCCTACGGCCGGGAGGGCAAGGAGTGTCACCGGTGCGGTGCGCTGATGGTGCGCGAGCAGTTCATGAACCGCAGTTCGTTCTCCTGCCCGGTCTGTCAGCCCCGGCCGCGCCGGCAGGTGGGCCGACAGGTGGTTCGTTCGGGCCGCAACGGCCGTTGACCCGGGCGGCTGTGCCACGATGTGAGCCATGGGGAGACTCTCAAGGGGAGTGACGACCGTGCCCGTGATCGTGGCGTTCGCGCTTGCGGCGAGCGCCTGCGGCGGTTCGCACGACGCGGGCAACTCCGCGCAATCGCCGCAGGCACCGAACCTGTCGACCACGGCGACATCAGGCAGCACCGGCGACACCGGCAGCAGCGCGGGTGGTGGCGGCTGTTCCGGGGAGCAGGTCGGCTCGCTGCCCGAAGCGACGAAGTGGGGCAACACCGCCAACTTCGAGCTGAGGGACAAGCGCTACGCACTCAACGTCTCGGCGCCCACGGCGGGCGCGACGACCGACAGCAAGCAGCGGGTGGTTGCGAAGTTCGGGGTGCTGGTCAAGGACGAGTATGTCGCCACCTTCAACAGTGGAGTGATCAGGCTGGTCGACGAGGGCGGACGACTGTGTGACGCCGCGACCGTGCCGCCGATGAAGGCAGTGGCTGCTGGGAAGGTGCAGTACGACTCGCTCATGTTCGACGTGCCCGAGGCGGTCGGCACCGACGTGCGCGCTGTGGTGCTCGACGGCTCGGGCAAGGCGGTGGCGCTGTTCGCGCCGACCGGAGCCACCGACGCAGCGGCCGACCCGACGGCGTGCACCGGCACGAAGACCGCCGTCCCGGCCGGAGCGACCACGCTCGCGTTCGGCAAGCCGCACAACCTGATGAGCGACGGACGGGTGATCGCCACCGTCACCGTCGCCGCCCCCGTGAAGCGGGCCGGCAGCGCCGGCGAGCCGACCGACTTCGTCGACGTCAAGGTGACGGTGTCGACCCAGTGGCTGGCCTCGCTCGGACGCAGCGACTTCGTGCTGACCGGTGGCGGACGCCGTTGCCCGACCGACCCGGCGGACAAGATCAAAGCCTCCGCACCGCTGCTCGTGACGCCCGACGAGCCGAGCCAGGAGACCCTTGCGTTCGCCGTGCCGAAGGGATCGAGCATCGAGACCTTTGCGATGCAGTACGCCGACACCGGCTCGAGCGCCTACACCCCGCCCGCCGTGTGGAAGTAGCCGCTCGCGCCGGGCATCCTGTCGGGGCCGACGGTTAGGGTGGCGCCGTGACCATCACCGCTCTCGAACTGCCCACCGACGACGCCCACGACTGGTTGACCGACCGCTGCGACGGGGCGCTCGACGACGCCCGCACCCTCGTCGAGCGGCTCAAGCAGGGCACGGTCACCGATGTGCTGGCCACCTGGAACGCCGTCCAGATCGAGCTGGGTAACGCCGCCGCGGCGGCGTCGCTGTTCTCCGAGGTGCACCCCGACGCGGGCGTGCGGGAAGCAGCCGACGAGGCGGCGCAGCGGGTCGACGACTACTCCACCGAGCTCGGCCTCGACGGCGAGTTGTTCGCGATGCTCGACAAGGCCGAGCCGGGCGACGACCCCGACGCGCAGCGCCTGCTCGACCTCACCCGGCGCGACTTCCGTCGTGCCGGCGTCGACAAGTCCGACGTCGACCGCGAGCGGCTTCGCGAACTGGCCCGTGCCGAGCTCACGACCGGTCAGCAGTTCGCCAAGAACATCCGTGAGGGCGTGCGGTCGATCGCCGTCCGCCCCGAACAACTGGCCGGCATGCCGCAGGACTGGCTCGACGCCCACCCGGCCGGGCCCGACGGCACCATCACGGTCACCACCGACTACCCCGACTCGGTGCCGCTGATGACCTTCTGCGCCGATCGGGGTGTGCGCGCCGCGATGACGCACGAGCGCAACAACATAGCGTGGCCGGCCAACGATGCCGTGCTGGCGCAGCTGTTCGGCCTGCGACAGGAGCACGCCGCGCTGCTCGGGTACGCCAACTGGGCCGACTTCGATGCCGAGGTGAAGATGATCGGTGAGGGCAAGGAGATCCGTACCTTCATCGACAAGATCACCGACGCCGCGAACGACCGAGCGCTCGCCGACAAGCAGATCCTGCTCGATCGACTGCACCAGGACCACCCGGACGTCGAGGACGTCACTGCCGTCGACACGGCGTACTACTCGGAATTGGTGCGCAAGGAGCAGCACGACGTCGACGCGCAGCTGACCCGCACCTACTTCCGGTTCGACCGCGTCCGGCAGGGCCTGCTCGACGTGACCGGTCGGTTGTTCGGCCTGGAATGGAAAGCCGTCCCGGAGGTCACCGTGTGGCACGCGGACGCCACCGGCTACGACGTCCTCAAGGACGGCGAACACATCGGCCGCATCTACCTCGACCTGCACCCGCGCGAGGGCAAGTTCAAGCACGCCGCACAGTTCACGCTGGTGAGTGGTGTCGACGGTGTGCAACTGCCCGAGGGAGTGCTGGTCTGCAACTTCAGCCGCGGACTCATGGAGCACGACGAGGTCGTCACGCTCTTCCACGAGTTCGGTCACCTCGTTCACCATGTGGTGGGCGGTCAGGCACAGCAGTGGAACCGCTTCTCCGGCGTCGCCACCGAGTGGGACTTCGTCGAAGCACCGAGCCAGATGCTCGAGGAATGGGCATGGGACGCAAGCGTTCTCGCGACGTTCGCCACCAACGACGAGGGCGAGCCGATCCCGGCCGACCTGGTCGCACGCATGAAGGAAGCCGACGAGTTCGGCAAGGGCTTCATGGCGCGGACGCAGATGTTCTACGCGGCGGTGTCCCTCGGGCTGCACGTCGACCGGCCCGAGGACATGACGTCCTATCTGCAGCAGACGCAGCGCAAGTACTCCGTCTTCCCGCCGTTGCCGGACAACCACTTCCACTGCTCGTTCGGCCACCTCGACGGATATGGCTCGGGTTACTACACCTACATGTGGTCGCTGGTCATCGCCAAGGACATGTTCAGCGCCTTCGATGCCGGCGACCTGTTCGACCAGGACGTCGCGACCCGCTACCGGGATACGGTGCTCGGCATGGGCGGACGCAAGGACGCTGCTGAACTGGTGCGCGACTTCCTCGGACGCGATTACACCTTCGACGCCTACGCCGACTGGCTCGAAAAGTGATAGAACTCCGCTCCGCCAAGGAGCTCGAACAGATGCGTCCGGCCGGTCGGCTCGTCGCTGAGGTGCTCACCGCGCTGCGGGAGAAGGCGGACGTCGGCGTCAACCTGCTCGAACTGGATGCGTTGGCGCACAAGATGATTCGGGACGCCGGGGGAGAGTCGTGCTATATCGACTACCACCCGAGCTTCGGGGCGAGCCCGTTCGGCAAGGTGCTGTGCACCAGCGTCAACGACGCGGTGCTGCACGGTCTGCCGCACGACTACGTCCTGGCCGACGGTGACCTGCTCAGCGTCGACTTCGCGGTGTCGGTCGACGGGTGGGTGTCGGACTCGGCGCTGTCGCTGGTCGTCGGCACGCCCCGAGCACAGGACCTTCGTCTGATCGAGACGACCGAGAAGGCGCTCGAAGCCGGCATTGCAGCGGCGACTGTGGGTAACAAGCTCGGCGACATTTCTGCGTCCGTCGCAGAGGTCTGCAAGGCAGCCGGCTACCGGGTGAACACTCAGTTCGGTGGACACGGTGTCGGCCGCACGATGCATGGCGAACCGCACGTGCCCAACGACGGTCGGCCCGGTCGCGGACTCAAGCTGCAGCCGGGGCTGGTGATCGCGATCGAACCATGGCTGATGGAGTCGACCGACGAGATCTATACCGATGAGGACGGCTGGACGTTGCGCAGTGCCGATGGTTCGCGGGGCGCGCACAGCGAGCACACCGTTGCGGTCACGCAGGACGGCCCGCTGGTGCTGACCGCCCGGGGCTGAGTACCCGCACCGGACTGCGGACGTCAGCTGTCGCGCCGGCTCTCGATGGCGTGGAACGCCTTGCGCAGCAGTGCGTTCAGTTCCCGCAGTTCCTCGACCGACAGGCCGTCGAGCATCCGGACATCTTCACCGGACCAGCGGTTGGCGATGCGCTCCCAGGCCTCGCGGCCCTTGGCGGTGATCTCGACGATGACACTGCGGCGATCATCGGTGTCGGGGGTGCGGGTGACCAGACCGGAACGTTCCAGCTTGTCCAGACGCCCGGTCATGCCCGCGCGGCTCACGCCGGCAAGATCGGCCAGTTGGGCTGGGGTGGAGCGCGGACGCCCCTTGGTCTGGCCGCCGACCAGCACGTGCAGCGTCATGTACTCATCCAGTGAGAGCGGGTCGTTCTGGAGCACCTCGCGCAACCGGCGATCCGACTCGTTCTTCAGGCGCACGACTCGGTTGAGGACCCCTTCGGTCTCTCGATCACGTCCGTCGTCGTCGCTGAACATGGCGGACCAGACGTCCAGGTGGGCGTCGGTCGAGTCGGTGATTCGTTCTTGGTGCACGAGCGCACAGTACCCGGCGCCTCACCCGTACGGACCAGTCACCGAACCGATGTTCGAGGGGTGGACGCCTGGTGACTGCATGGTCACCGCGCCCGCTGATCGAATCCCATGGACAAGGAACGCTCGTACCGAACCGTCCTCGAACCGCTGGTTGAGCCAGGTGTCCGACGGAGGTTTGTACTGAGTTGTCGCTTCATCGCTGGTTGAGCCGGGCGCCCGACGGAGGTTTGTACTGAGTTGTCGCTTCATCGCTGGTTGAGCCGGGCGCCCGACGGAGGTTTGTACTGAGTTGTCGCTTTACCGCTGGTTGAGCCAGGTGTCCGACGAAGGCTTGTACTCAGCCGTCGCTTCACCGCTGGTTGAGCCATGCGCCCTACCGAGGTTCGTGCTGAGCCGTTGCCTCACGGCTGGTCGAGCCATGCGCCCGACGGAGGTTTGTACGGAGTTGTCGCTTCGCCGCTGGTTGAGCCATGCGCCCGACGAAGGAGGGCGCATGCGCCGAAACCCGGTGACCATGATCGGATTCCTGACCGCACGGGCTGAGTTCATGAAGCGTCGTGTTCGGAGTCGGGGTAGGTGATGTAGGTGCGGCCGGTGCGGGAGGTCCAGGTGCAGACTCCGTCGTCGCTCATCTTGTAGTCCCAGTGCTTCTTGGTCTTGGCGTCGTGGTGGTGACGACAGAGCGCGGCGAGGTTGTGCCCGGCGGTGGGTCCCTTGGGGCCATTCGATGACGTGGTCGATGTCGCACCTGATGGCGGTCCTGGTGCACATGGGGAACCGGCAGGTTTTGTCGCGTTGCTGGACGAACTGCCTGATCCGCGGCGTGGGCTCGTACGCGGTTGTCGAGGTTTCGCAGGTGACTCCGGTGTCGGCGTCGACCAGTGCTCGGGTGAGGCGGCAACCGAACTGCTCGATCAACGCGTCGAGCACCTCGGGCCGGATGAACCCGATCCCGGCGATCCGTGCCCACCCGGTGGTGTAGCAGTGGTCCGATTTCCTTGCTGTTGAGCCGGATTCGGGACCGGAAGCACCGGAAGCGCCGGAAGCGCTGGGGGTGTTGGTGGGCTGATCGGTGGTGTTCGGGCCGCGTGGGGACGTGGTGGATTGTCCGGGTGGTGGTGACCCGTCGTCCGGGGACGCCTCGGGCTCGCGTTCCGGGTCGCCGGTGGCACGTTTCGTTGCAGCCGTGGCGGCCTGTTCCTCACGTTCCTCGCGCACGACAGGGACCTGGATGACGACCTGGTAGGCCACGTCGGCGCCAGCGGTGACGAGGTCGTGCAACGCGCCGAGGCGCAGTTGTCCGAGCGTCGGCTTCGAATCTCCGGTGTCGCTGCTCTCACTCGGGGATGGGTTCTTGGACCGTTGATCAGCGAGTTGGTCCACGGCTCCGTAGATGCGGGCGATCTGGTCGGCGGGACCGACGGCGCACAGCTCGGCCATCCCGGCAATGTCGGAGGGACGAACCCAGACACCGGTGGCTTCTTCGGCTTCTTTGACCCGCGCCTTCTTCGCGGCTTCTTCCTCCCACTGGGTCACCAGTGCCCGTGCGGCGCTCTTCACCTTCAGGTAACCCCAGGTGTCGAAGCCTTTGGTGTCGAGCAGGTGCTGCTCGACCCGGTGAGAGGTTTCGGGTGAAGCGCTCACCAACTCCGAGGCAACGAGGGACACCTTCCAGAACGGGATCTCCCCTTCCACCGCCGCGGCGAGCAGCCCGGGCGTTTTGGTGCACGTATCGATGGAGTTGCTCATCTTGCTCGACGCGGTGCGGGGTGCCATCTGACAGGCAGCCGCCAGGTCGGTGTCGGCGAACGACGCCTGATGACCGAGCGCATGCTCGACCCTGGCAGTGACACCGGTGTCGGAATCGACCAACTCCTCGTCGATCGCGGCGTACCGCGCCATTGCCATGGCTTGGACGGCTTGGGAGATCGATGCCAACTGGGTGGAACCGGTGACTGCTTTCTCGAGCATGCGATGGTCATCGACATCGACAGGCCGAGCGGTGGCGACGGACCCGGTGTTGCGCACGGCGTCAGATTCGAGCCGGTGAAACGCTTCCCGGGACATCCGGTTCGCGAACGTCAGCATCTCCGCAGGTGAACCCAACGCGTTCAGAAGCTGGATCAACAAACGCTGCTTCGGGTCTGAAAGCGCTTGCAGCAGAACGAATTCCACCGGTGAGACCGGTTCGTAGAACTCGTAGCTGATGGCCATGAAGAAACTCTAGGCGGGACCACCGACAACCTCCGTCGGTGAGCCGACGGCATGGTCGCGCAGGTTTGATCTGTGTCTCGACGCACCTACTCGGACGGCAGGATCTCCGGTCGCAAAAGGCGCCGTGCGTTGAGTACCTCAAGGCCCAAGAGGCGTCCCTGAGCGTCAACGTCCAGATTGACGATTCCGTCGATGCTGACGCCACCGACGGGCACCGTCAGGACGGCCTCTCCAGGATGGATCACGTCGGCGAAACAGAAGTAGGCAGCGTCGGCGTCGGCGTCGTACCTGACGCGAATCGGAGTCATCAGAGGAGTCTGTCCGAAGCCGATGGCCTCGGGGAAGATCATGTCGCGATCGTTCCTGTCCGCGGCATCACCGCTGATCGCCGCGGTGACGAACCCTCGTGCCGGTAGGCTGACCGAACCCGTAGCCCGGCCGGAGGATCCTGAACTCGTGTACGTCAAGAGCCTGACCCTGAAGGGCTTCAAGTCCTTCGCCTCGGCCACCACGATGAAGCTCGAACCGGGCATCACCTGCATCGTCGGCCCCAACGGGTCCGGCAAGTCCAATGTCGTCGACGCACTCGCGTGGGTGATGGGCGAGCAGGGCGCCAAGAGCCTTCGCGGCGGCAAGATGGAAGACGTCATCTTCGCCGGCACCCCCAACCGGCCGGCGCTCGGTCGGGCAGAGGTCTCGCTGACCATCGACAACTCCGACGGTGCGCTCCCGATCGACTACACCGAGGTGACGATCACCCGGACGATGTTCAAGGGCGGCGGCTCCGACTACTCGATTAACGGCACGAGCTGCAGACTGCTCGACATTCAGGAACTGTTGTCCGACAGCGGTATCGGCCGCGAGATGCACGTGATCGTCGGACAGGGCCAGCTCGACACCGTCCTTCGTGCGACCCCCGAGGAGCGTCGTGGGTTCATCGAGGAGGCCGCCGGCGTCCTGAAGCACCGCAAGCGCAAGGAGAAGGCGCTGCGCAAGCTGGAGCAGATGGAGGGCAACCTCACCCGCGTCCGTGACCTCACGACCGAGATCCGCAGGCAACTCGGACCGCTCGGTCGTCAGGCGGAGACGGCACGCAAGGCGGCGATGATCCAGGCCGATGTGCGCGACTCCCGGCTGCGTCTGCTCGCGGACGACCTCGTCCAGCTGACGACGACCCTCGAGCAGGAGGTCGCCGACGAGACCGCGCTGCTGGAGCAGCAGAAGCGAGTCCAAGAACGTCTCGCTGCCGCTCAGCGGACGCTCGGCGAGCTGGAGGCCGAGGCCGAAGCCGCTGCCCCTTTGCAGTCGAAGATCCAGGACCAGTGGTTCGCGCTGTCCTCGCTGAAGGAGCGGGTCGACGCCACCGCGAGCCTCGCCGCCGAACGAGTGCGACTGCTCGCCGACGACGATGCTCATGAACAGCAGCAGGGCTCGGGTCGGGACCCGGAGAAGCTGAAGGCTCAGGCCGCGGCCGCCCGCGAGGAACTCGCGCGGCTCAACGATCAGATCGAGCAGGGCCGTCGTGCGCTGGACGAGGCCGTGCAGCGGCGTGGCGATCTGGAGAACGCCCACACCGCAGAGCAGCAGCGGCTGACCAAGCTTGCCCGCGCAGCCGCCGACCGCCGCGAGGGGTTGGCCAAGCTGGAGGGCCAGGTGTCGGCCCGTCGCAGCCGGATCGAGGCGGGGGAGGCCGAGCTCGGACGAATGGCCTCCAATGCCCAGGAGATCGCGGATCGCATCGCCGGTATCGAACGCGATCACCGCGAACTCGAATCCACGGTCGCGCAGGACGAAGAGGGCGAAGAAGGGCTCGACGCCGCGTACGAGGACGCCGAGACGCGTCTGGCTGCGGCCGAGGAGGAACTCGCCGGCGCGAAACAGCGGCTCGCCGATGCCGAGAAGGAACGCAGCACCTACCAGGCCCGTGTCGATGCGCTCGAGATGAGCCTGACCCGCAAGGACGGCGCCGCACATCTCATTGAGATCGGTGCGGTGCGCGGTTCGCTGACCGAACTGCTGCAGGTCGAGTCCGGCTACGAAGCGGCGATCGCCGCCGCGCTCGGGTGGGCCGCGGACGCGGTCGTCGTCGACGACCTCGAAGCCGCGGCGTCTGCCGTCGATCGGCTGCGGCAGGACGACGCGGGCCGGGCAACGCTGTTGCTCGCGTCCGGATCGAAAACCGTTGACGTGCAGTCGATCTCGTTGCCGGACGGCGCGCGGTGGGCCATCGATGTGGTGTCCGCGGACGACGGCCTGCGTACGTCCGTCGCCCATCTGCTCGCCGGTGTTGCCGTCGTCCCCGACGCTTCCTCGGCCAAAAGACTTGCGGCTCAGGATGTTTCGTTGATCGCGGTGACTCAGGAGGGCGACGTCTTTGCGGCCGGGTACGTGCGTGGCGGGTCGACTGCTGCACCCTCGCTGCTCGAGATCCAGGCCGCCGTCGACGAGAGTCGCGAGAAGGTCGAGACCGCCAAGCGCAACGGTGAGCAGGCCCAGTTCGCCGTCGAGAAGTCGCGCGCCGCCGTGCAAGAGATCCAGGCTGAGCTGGACGCCGCGCTCGACCGGTTGAACGCGTCCGATGCCCGTCTGTCCTCCGTGGCCGAGCAACTCAGTCGTCTGGGACAGGCGCTGCGCAACGCCCGTTCGGAACAGGAGCGTCTGGTGACCGGGCGGGCCGGCGTCGAACAGAACCTCGCCACCGCCCGCACCGAGCTCGAAGAACTGCAGCAGCGGCTGACCGCTGCGCAAGAAGCGCCGCAGGAGCAGGAACCCACCACCGACGAGCGCGATCGGCTCGCCGCGGAAGCCGCCGCTGCTCGCAGCCGCGAGACCGACGTCCGGCTCGGTTTGCGCACCAAGGAGGAGCAGGCCCGCTCGGTCTCCGGTCGTGCCGACGGACTGGAAGCCGCTGCGCGATCGGAGCTCGAAGCTCGCGAGAAGGCGCGCGTGCGCCGCGAACGCCGTGCCAGTGAGGCGGCGACCGCACGCACCGTGCAGACTGCCGCCGTCGAACTGGCCGGGCGCGTCACCGCAGCTCTGTCGATCGCAACCGGACGCCGCGCCGAGGCTGACCGGGCCCGCACTCAACGTGACCAGGCGCTCGCCACGCAGCGCAAGGACGTCACCGCGATCAATGACGAACTGCGCGTACTGACCGACACAGTCCACCGTGATGAGGTCGCTCGCGCGCAGCAGCGCCTGCGCATCGAAGCCCTGCAGACCAAGGCCGTGGAGGAACACGGGATCGATCCGGAGGTGCTGGTCGAGGAGTTCGGGCCGCACCAGTTGATCCCGCACGTGCCCGGTCCGGACGACGATCCGGACGATCTGCCGGAACCGAAGCCCTTCGTCCGCGAGGCGCAGGAGAAGCGGCTGCGCTCCGCCGAACGCAAACTCGGACAGCTCGGACGGGTGAACCCGCTCGCGCTCGAGGAGTTCGCGGCGCTGGAGGAGCGGCACAAGTTCCTGGTCGAGCAACTCGAGGACCTGCGAACCTCCAAGCGCGACCTGCTCGACATCGTCGACGAGGTCGATCGCCGGGTCGAGGAGGCGTTCGCGAGTGCCTTCCGCGACACCGCCGCGCAGTTCGAGGGAGTGTTCTCCCGACTCTTCCCCGGCGGCGAAGGCCGACTCATCCTGACCGACCCGGACAACATGCTGACCACCGGACTCGAGGTGGAGGCGCGCCCGCCGGGCAAGAAGATCAAGCGGTTGTCACTGCTGTCGGGCGGCGAGCGGTCGCTGGTCGCCGTCGCGCTGCTGGTGTCGATCTTCAAGGCGCGCCCCAGCCCGTTCTACATCATGGACGAGGTCGAGGCCGCCCTCGACGACGCCAACCTCGGACGCCTGATCACGCTGTTCGAGGAACTGCGTGACTCCAGCCAGCTCATCGTCATCACCCACCAGAAACGCACCATGGAAGTGGCCGATGCGCTGTACGGCGTGTCCATGCGTGGGGACGGTGTGACCAATGTGGTGAGTCAGCGGATGAGTGACGTGCGGCCGGCCGACGAGGCCGCCGCGGTGTGAGATCCGGCACAAAACACGTCGTTCACCGGAATTTCGCCGAGAAACGGTGTTTCGGATTCGGGTTTGTGCGGGTCGTTCGGTCACCATGGAGACATGCTCTGGTTGATCCTCGCGCTGGTCGTCTGCGTAGCCCTCGCCTCCGCCGTTCTCGGCATGGTCGCCGTGCCTGCCCGTCGTGAGGGTCGGCCTGTCCTGACTCAGCGTGGCGAACACCTGGTGACCACCGTCTCGCAGACCACCGACAAGGTCAGCACCAAGGCCAAGGGAGCCACCGACGGCGTCGTCAAGACCGTCAAACGGGAGCGCTCGCAAGCCTGACCTGCACATTTTGCGAGTTCGTCTCGCACGATGACCCGGGGGCGACACGATGTCGGCCCCGTTTGTCATGATGGGCGCGTGGATCAGCTCTGGGAAATCCTTGTCGTTCTGACCGTCGTCCTCCTCGGAGCCGTCGGTCTCGCCGTCGCCTTCCTTCGCGGCAAGGCAGGCAAGACCAAGGAACTGCCGCCGCAGGAGCCGCCGCCCGCAGCGAAGGATGCGCCGCAACGCAAAGCGAACACCTACACGCCGAGCAGCACCGCCAAGATCGACACCAGCAAAGGGTCGACCGCCACCGCGCCGCCGCCGGCGGACACCGACGAGCGCGACGAACCGCCGGTCCGCTCGGCCGAACCGAAGGAGAAGGTAGCCAACCGCGGCGGCACGGCCGTCGAGGAAGCGCCCGCTCCGGTCGAGCCCGCGCCTGCGCCCCCCACCGAACCGTCGATCGAGGAGCCGGAATCCGCCCGTGGTCGCATGACCCGGTTGAGCTCCCGGATGGCCGCATCCAACAGCGCCATGGGCAAGGGACTGCTCGGCGCCTTCTCCGGCGGCGGCAAGCTCGACGAGAGCGTCTGGGAAGAGGTCGAAGACATCCTGCTGGGCGCCGACCTCGGCGTCGAAGCCACCACCGAACTCGTCGACAACCTCAAGAAGCGGGTCAAGACCGAAGGATCCGCAAGCCCCGAGCAGTTGGAGATGTGGCTGCACGAGGAACTGCTGAAGCTCGTCGACCCGACGATGGACCGTCGCATCGCGGCCAGCCGGGTCGGTGACCGTCCCGCCGTCGTGATGGTGGTCGGCGTCAACGGCACCGGCAAGACCACCACGGTCGGCAAGCTCGCGCGCGTCCTGGTTGCCGAGGACAAGGAGGTGCTGCTCGGCGCCGCCGACACCTTCCGCGCCGCAGCGGCCGACCAGCTCGAGACCTGGGGTGCCCGCGTGGGCGTGGCTACCGTCCGCTCCGAGAAGGAGGGCGCCGACCCGGCTGCAGTCGCCTTCGACGCGGTCAAGGCTGGTAAGGACGAGGAGGTCGACGTCGTCATCATCGACACCGCCGGTCGCCTGCACAACAAGGTCGGCCTGATGGACGAGCTGTCGAAGGTGAAGCGAGTCATCGAGAAGCAGAGCCCGATCGATGAGTGCCTGCTGGTGCTCGACGCGACGACGGGTCAGAACGGCATGCGTCAGGCGCAGGTGTTCGCGCAGGCGGTCAACATCACCGGCGTCGTGCTCACCAAGCTCGACGGCACCGCGAAGGGCGGCATCGTGGTGCTCGTACAGCGTGAACTCGGGGTGCCCGTCAAGCTCGTCGGCCTGGGCGAAGGTGCCGACGATCTCGCCCCGTTCGACCCGAAGGCGTTCGTCGACGCCGTCCTCGACTGATCGGCGCCAGGGCACTCTTCGTGCATGAGGGCACTCCGGATACGGAGTGCCCTCATGCACGAAGAGTGACCTCGGCGTCCGACCGGAGAGCGCGGTGTGCAATCGGAGGAAGATCATCGCGCCGTGCCTGCTGGGGAAAGTTGCTCGTGCGTCAGCCGGTCGTCGGCGACGAGGGGATCGTTCAACATCCAGCGGACGGCAGTGACACCCGCGTCTCCGACACGCAGCGCGGTCGCCGATCTGGCTGAGCCCCAATCGATTCCGAACAGGGCGCGGGCATAAGGCGGGAGCGACGCGAGTGCGCCGTTGAACAGCGCCGCATGTCCGAGGAGTCCGGTGCGATCCAGGCCGGCGGGTCGGCGTAGGTAGGTCAGTACGTCCAGAGCGTCAGGGCCCGCTTCCAGCAGCGGACGGTAGGAGGCGAGGACGTCGGTGAGTTCGGCTTCCGAGCGCGGGGCAGCAGGCACACCGATGCCCTCGGCGGCGCGGGCGGTCTGCGCGACGTAACGGTCGGCGTCCAGCGGATCCGCGTGGCCGAAGCGGCGGTAGGCGTCCAAGAAGCTGTCGATCTCGGCGCAGTGCACCCACAGCAGCAGATCGGGATCGCTCGCGGTGTAGTGCCGACCGTTCGGTGCGACCCCGGTGATCATCGAGTGCACCTTCGTCACCCGTGCCATCAGCCGCTCGGCATCCGGCACCGGTCCGTAGGTGGTCATCGAGATGAAGGTGCTGATCTGCTGCAACCGACCCCATGGATCCTCGCGGTAGGTGGAGTTCTGGGCGACTCCCGCCATCGCGACCGGGTGCAGGGCCTGGAGCAGCAGGGCACGCAGGCCGCCGAGGAACATCGAAGCGTTCGCATGAACCTGCCAGATCGGGTCGTCCGGGGTGAACCAGCGCGGCCCAGGCGCTCCCCAGATCGTGCGAGCCCGGGCGGTCGCGTCCGCGCCACCGGTACGCGAGCGCAGGTCGACTGCCGCCTTGTGGCGCACCTCGTCGCGCACCCTGATGACGGCCTGCCACGGGGAAAACATGGGTCCCAGTATCGGTACTGAGCCATGAAACGAGGTGTTTACGGGGCCGCAGAACATGTCACATGGATGAAACACGACGACGCATCGGGCGAAACCGCGGCCGCACAAGGTAGTTCGTCATGAACACCTACACCGCCCTGACGCAGGTCGCGGCGACGACACCACTCGACACGGGCAACACGGCCTGGATGTTGATGGCGGCGTCACTCGTCCTGTTCATGACCATTCCAGGCTTGGCGCTCTTCTACGGCGGTCTCGGCCGTTCCAAGGGCGTCCTCAACATGATGATGATGTCGTTCGGTTCCTTCGGGCTCATCGGCATCCTGTACGTGCTGTACGGCTACTCGATGTCCTTCGGCACCAAGGACATCGGCGGCCTGTTCGCCGGGCCCTTCGAGTTCTTCGGCCTCAAAGGCTTGATCCCCGGTGAGCCGGGCGCTGAGACGATCACCAGCGCCGGCATCCCGGCCCTCGTCTTCGTCGGCTTCCAGTTCACCTTCGCCGCCATCACCGTCGCCCTGATCAGTGGCGCGATCGCCGACCGCGTGAAGTTCAGCACCTGGATGGTGTTCAGCGCCCTCTGGGTCACGCTTGCCTACTTCCCGCTCGCCCACATGGTGTGGGGTGGGGGATTGCTGTCTGGTTCGGAGAGCGGCATTGCGGCCAAGCTGTTCGGCACCACCGACGGTGCGGCCACGGTCGCCCCGATCGACTTCGCCGGTGGCACCGTCGTGCACATCAACGCCGGTATGGCCGGTCTGGTGCTCGCCCTCCTGGTCGGCAAGCGCATCGGGTTCGGACGCCAGCCGATGCGTCCGCACAACGTTCCGTTGGTCATGCTCGGTGCCGGAATCCTGTGGTTCGGCTGGTTCGGTTTCAACGCAGGCTCCGCGCTCGGCGCGAACGAGTCCGCCGGTCTCGCATGGATCAACACGACCGTCGCCACCTGCGCCGCGGTACTCGGCTGGCTCCTGATCGAGAAGGTCCGTGAGGGCCACATGACCTCCGTCGGTGGTGCGTCCGGTGTCGTGGCCGGTCTGGTGGCCATCACCCCGGCGTGCGGCAACGTGACCCCGCTCGGCGCCATCGGCATCGGCCTGATCGCCGGAGCACTCGCGGCACTCGCGGTCAGCCTGAAGTACAAGTTCGGGTACGACGACTCGCTCGACGTCGTCGGCGTCCACCTGGTCGCCGGTCTGTGGGGCACGGTCGCCCTGGGCATCTTCGCCCGCGGCACGGGCCTTGCCTACGGGGAGTGGAAGCAGCTCGTCGTCCAGATCGTCATCGCGCTGGTCGCCCTCGTCTACACCGCCGTCATCACCTTCGTCATCGGCTTCGCGCTGAAGAAGACGATGGGTTGGAGGATCGACGAGGACGACGAGATCGCCGGAATCGACACCGCCGAACACGCTGAATCTGCTTACGATCTGGTCGGATTCGGCAGCGGCAACCGCATCGGGCAGAGCCGTCCGGAGAAGGACGCTCGCCACCACAACGAAACGCAGAAGGCAGGAGCGCAGGCATGAAGCTCGTCACCGCCATCATCAAACCCTTCAAGCTCGATGAGGTGAAGGAAGCCCTAGAGGCGTACGGCGTCGCCGGGATGACGATCAGTGAGTCCAGCGGTTACGGCCGCCAGCGTGGGCACAGTGAGGTCTACCGTGGCGCGGAGTACACCGTCGACTTCGTCTCCAAGCTGCGCATCGAGGTGCTCGTGGAGGACATGGATGCCCACAGCGTTGCCGAGGTGATCGTGAAGTCGGCCCAAACCGGACGGATCGGTGACGGAAAGGTGTGGATCATGCCGGTCGAGGACGTCGTCCGCGTGCGCACCGGCGAACGCGGCGAAGCAGCCTTGTGAGACCTCCGGGTGGCCCGCGTCCCCCAGCGCGGGCCACCCGGTGAACACTTGCTTCAGGGAGGGAAGGCACATGAGCAACGACCACGCGGCCAAGCGCCTCGATCTGGCCGACACCCGGTCGTTCCATCAGGCCGGCTCCGGACCGATCCGAAGGCAGCGGCTCGGCGCCTACACCCAGACCGTGCTCGCCGACCTGTGGGACGCCGCCACCCAGCCCTACGGCAACCGCACCGCGGACGGCATCGCGCTTGCCGCAGTCGGCAGCCTCGGCCGCGGCGACGCCGGACCACTGAGCGACTACGACTTGATCCTGGTCCACGACGGGCGGACGGTCGGCGCGGGTGACGTGGCAGCGATCGCCGAATCCATTTGGTATCCGTTGTGGGACAACGGGATCCGTCTCGACCACAGCGTCCGGACCTTGGGGGAGTGCCGAACGGTCGCCTCCGGTGACCTCAGCGCGGCGATCGGCATGCTCGACATCGAATGGATCGCAGGGGACCCGGTGCTGGTGGCCGGTGTCCGGCACGGCATCGCCCACGACTGGCGCTCCAACGCCCGCACCCGACTGCCCGAGGTCATCGAATCGCTGCGTGCACGACACGACCGTCACGGCAACCTCGCCAGTTCGCTCGAGCCGGACATCAAGGAAGGTGGCGGTGGTCTACGCGACATGACCGTGCTGCGTGCGCTCGCCGGAGCCTGGCTCGCCGACCGTCCCCACGGCGCCGTCGACGAGGCGTACGCGCGACTGCTCGACGTGCGGGACGCGCTGCATGTCGCCACCGGGCGCGGGCGCGAGAAGCTGCACCTCGAGGACCAGGACGCCGTCGCAGCCCTGCTCGGACGCCCCGACAGCGACTCGCTCCTGGTGACCGTCGCCGATTCCGGCCGCCGGATCAGCCACGCACTGGAGGAGACGCTGCGCCGCGCCGGGCAGAGCCAACGGGCGCGCGTGCTGCGTGTCGGCCCGCGGCGCCCGATCCTCAACCCACTCGGATACGGACTCTACGAGCACGACGGTGAGGTCGTGCTCGGCCCGAATCACCGATCGACCCAACCGGATCACCTGCTGTTGATGCGCGCCGCACGAGCAGCGGCACGATCTCGAATCCCGTTGTCGCCCACGACGATCGACAACCTGTCGCGTGACCTCGCGCCCTTGCCGACTCCGTGGCCGACGGAGGTCCGGGACGCCTTCCTCGATCTGCTCGCGACGGGCCCCGGTCTGGTGCAGGTGTGGGAGACGCTCGACCTCGCCGGCATCATCGACCAGTGGATCCCCGAGTGGAAAGCCGTGCGCAGCAGACCGCAGCGCAACTCCGTCCATCGCTTCACGGTCGACCGGCACCTCATCGAGACGGTCGTGCAGGCCTACGAACGCCGAGCCGATGTCGCGCGTCCAGATGTCCTGCTGCTGTCGGCTCTGCTGCACGACATCGGCAAGATCGCCGGGGTGCTCGACCACGCTGCGGAAGGTGCACCGGTCGCGGCGACGATCGCCCGCCGCATCGGTCTGGGAGATCGTGAGGTGGCCGACCTCGAACTGCTGGTGCGTGAGCACCTCACGCTCATCGATCTCGCCACCCGCCGTGACCCGCGTGACCCCGCGACCGTCGCCGCTCTCACGAAGGCGGTGGACGACCGGCTCGATCTGTTCGAGCAACTGCGCGCGCTCACCGAGGCGGACGCCCTCGCGGCCGGACCCAAGGCATGGACGGGTTGGCGTTCGGGGCTGGTGAACGAACTGTCCGACCAGGTGCGCGGCGCCCTCACCGCGCGTCCGACCCTGGAGCCGGAGGAGGACCCGGCGACCGAGATCGTCACCGATGCGATGCCGTCGCTGCAGATGGGGGAGCCGTACGTCCGTGTCGAATCGACGCCGGGCGGTGCGCAGATCCTGATCGCCGACCGCGACCGGCTCGGCCTGTTCGCGGACTCGGCCGGCCTCCTGGCCGCGACCGGGGTTGTGGTGCGCGCTGCCCGCGTCCGCACGATCGACGGCGTGGCGGTGAACACGTGGCAGATCGAGTCCCCCTTCGGTGATCTCCCGGCCGAATATGACCTGGTCCGTGGTTTGAGCCAGCTCGCATCCGGCGACTCGTCACCGCTGCGGGCTCTCGAGCGTCGGCGGCGGGCGCCGTTCCCGCTGGGTTCGCCACCGCCGCGCGCAACGGTCGTTCCTGGCGCGTCCGACACGGCGACCGTGGTGGAGGTCCGGTGCCCCGACCGTCCGGGCCTGCTGCGCGACATCGGTCTGGCCTTCACGAAGGCCGGAATGGCGGTGCGTTCGGCCCATGTGGCGACCTACGCCGGCCAGACCCTCGACACGTTCTATGTGACGGCTGCCGACGGACGACCGCTCGAACCACCAGCAGCGGCAGCACTGATCGGATCCGTCATCGACGCGATGCAGGCCTGACCAGGGCTCGGCCGCCGAAGCCACCTATCCGGACGGTGATGCGCGGATTCGACCGAGGCGCTCGACCGATTACCCTTGTGCGGTGTTCAACAGCCTGAGTGACCGCCTCACAGCCACCTTCAAGAACATCCGTGGCAAGGGTCGACTGACCGAGTCCGACATCAACGCCACCATCCGTGACATCCGGATGGCGTTGATCGACGCCGACGTCGCGACCGCCGTGGTGCGCGAGTTCACCGGACGCGTCCGCGAGCGTGCGCTCGGAGCCGAGGTCAGCGCGGCGCTGAACCCGGGTCAGCAGGTCGTGAAGATCGTCAACGAGGAACTCATCGCGATCCTCGGCGGCGAGACCCGCAATCTCAACATGGCCAAGACCGGCCCGACCGTCATCATGCTCGCCGGTCTGCAGGGTTCGGGTAAGACGACCTTCGCCGGCAAGTTGGCCCGCCATCTGCGCGACAAGGGCCACTTCCCGCTCCTGGTCGCGGCCGACCTGCAGCGTCCGAACGCCGTCCGTCAGCTCGAGGTCGTCGCCGAGCGCGCCGGAGTGCCGTGCTTCGCTCCCGAGCGCGGCAACGAGGGCGGCCACGACGCGACGACCGAATCCGGTGAAGGCACGCGCAGCTTCGGCGACCCGGTCTGGGTGGCACGCGCCGGCATCGGCCAGGCGAAGGTGCGCCAGTACGACGTCGTGATCGTCGACACCGCCGGACGCCTTGCCGTCGACGAGAGCCTGATGCAGCAGGCCCGTGACATCCGTGACGCGATCGAGCCGAACGAGGTGCTGTTCGTCATCGACGCGATGATCGGTCAGGCCGCGATCGAGACGGCGCTCGCGTTCAGCAAGGGTGTCGACTTCACCGGTGTCGTGCTGTCGAAGCTGGACGGTGACGCGCGCGGTGGTGCGGCGCTGTCGGTCGCGACCGTCACCGGTAAGCCGATCCTGTACTCCTCCATCGGCGAGGGTGTGAAGGACATTGAGGTCTTCCACCCCGACCGCATGGCCTCGCGCATCCTCGACATGGGTGACGTGCTCACCCTCATCGAGCAGGCCGAGCGGGCGTTCGACCGTGGTCAGGCCGCGGCGATGGCCAAGAAGTTCATGGACGAGGAGGACTTCACCTTCGACGACTTCCTGCAGCAGATGCAGGCGGTCAAGAAGATGGGCAACCTCAAGTCGATCCTGGGCATGATGCCGGGCATGGCGCAGATGCGCGACCAACTGAACTCGCTCGACGAGCGTGAGTTCGACCGGGTCGAGGCGATGGTGCGCTCGATGACCCCCTTCGAGCGCACTCACCCCAAGCAGATCAACGGTTCGCGGCGCGCGCGTATCGCCAAGGGTTCGGGCGTCACGGTGTCCGAGGTCAACCAGCTGCTGGAACGCTTCGGTCAGGCGCAGAAGATGATGCGCCAGATGCGCAAGGGCGGTGGGATGCCAGGGATGCCGGGCATGCCAGGGATGCCCGGCATGGCCGGTGGTGGCGGCAAGCGGGCCAAGCAGCAACCGAAGAAGAAGGGTAAGTCGGGCAACCCGGCCAAGCGTGCCCAGGAAGAAGCAGCACTCGCGCAACGGCAATCGGAGGCTCGCGAGAAGGCCTTCGGCGGCGCGTTCGGGCAGCAGGACGAACCGGACATGAGCAACCTCAAGCTCCCCAAGGGCTTCGAAAAGTTCCTCGGCCCGGGTGCCGACAAGGACTGAGCGCGTCCTAGGACGGGCCACCGGCCCGGCGCCTGTTGCGCGAAGCTCGCGTTCTCGCCGTCGGACAAGTGATCCGTTGGCTGGTGGTACGCCACATGAGGCCCTGCACCCCTTCGAGCGGACCGAGGTGCCGCCCGGCAGCGAAGGTCGTGTGGTCACGACAGCGTTAGGCTGTCGCCGTTCGAACCACCTCGATCAGGAGAACCGTGTCGCCCCGTCTGCACACCACGTCCGTCGGCTCGCAGGGTCCGCGAATCGCCTTCCTGCACGGGTTGTTCGGTCAGGGCAAGAACTGGAACCAGATCGCCAAAGCTCTCGGTGACCAGTACCGGTCGACCTTGATCGACCTGCCGAACCATGGACGGTCGACGTGGACCCAGGACTTCTCGTACCAAGCGATGGCCGACGCCGTTGCCGAGGAACTCGACCGATCGGCACCGGGGGAGCAGTGGATCGTTCTCGGCCACTCGATGGGTGGAAAGACCGCGATGCTGCTGGCGTTGCAGCACCCGGAACTCGTGAAGCGACTGATCGTCGTCGACATCTCGCCGGTCTCCTACGGTGGGCTCACCACCTTCGACGACTACGTCGAGGGCATGCAGGCGATGGACCTCGGCCGCATCGAGAACCGGTCGGACGCCGACCGCACTGCCCAGGAATGGGTCGACGATGCGGGTGTACGCGCTTTTCTCCTGCAGAACCTGCGCCGCGAGGACGACGGTTGGCGCTGGCAGATGAACCTCGACCTGATCGCCCGCTCACTGGCGGATCTGGGGGGATGGCCGCAGGACGTCGCGTCCGCTGCCCAGCCGTACGAAGGGCCCACCCTGTGGGTGGCAGGCAGTGACTCGGGTTACGTGCAGCCGCGCAACACCGACGCGATGAGGGCGTTGTTTCCACGCGTCCGGTTGGTGACCATCAAGGACGTGGGCCACTGGCCGCACTCTCAGAAGCCGGACGTCTTCTTGAGCACGATCCGCCCTTTCCTCGCAGCCGACCGGGACTGAGAACAATATGGGCGATCACCGATCCCTCTTCCGCACTTGGGATTTCGCCGACGCCAAGCAGACAGCGCGAACGTTCGCTGGACTGAGGGGTTGCCCCGCCCGATAGTGTCAGGACATGAGCGCCGTCCTGCACGTGAAGGGCCAGATCCTGGTCTCCGAGACCGGGGTTCGTGACGAACTCTGGGTGGTCGACGGACGGGTGACCTTCAACCGGCCGCTGTCCGGCGACGTCGACACCGTGTCGGGCTATGTCCTTCCGGGGCTGGTCGACGCGCACTGTCACGTCGGTCTCGAGGCGACCGGCGGGGTGACGCAGCAGCGGGCCGAGGAACACGCGATCACCGATCGGACGGCGGGCGCTCTGCTGCTGCGGGACGCCGGCTCACCGGTCGACACGCACTGGATGGACGAGCGCGACGACCTGCCGCGCATCATCCGGGCCGGCCGCCACATCGCTCGCACGAAGCGCTACATCCGCAACTTCGCGCACGAGATCGAACCCGAAGACCTCGTCGCCTACGTCCGCCAGGAAGCTCGGCGCGGCGACGGGTGGGTCAAGCTCGTCGGTGACTGGATCGACCGCGACCGCGGTGACCTCGCGCCGTGCTGGCCACGTGAAGCGCTGAAGGCGGCGATCGACGCAGCGCACGAGGAAGGCGCACGGGTCACCGCGCACTGCTTCGGCGAGGAGTCGCTGCTCGACTTCGCCGCAGCCGGCACCGACTGCATCGAACATGCCACCGGTCTCACCACCGAGAGCATCGATCAGTTTGCGGCTCAAGGGATTTCGATCGTCCCGACGCTGGTCAACATTGAGAACTTCCCGAAGTTCGCCGAGGCCGGTGAGGCTAAGTTCCCCAAGTACGCCGCACACATGCGCGACCTGTACGACCGCCGGTTCGAGACGGTCGCCGCCGCCCACGAGGCCGGCGTCAAGATCTACGTCGGCACGGACGCGGGCGGGCAATTGCCGCACGGACTCGTCGGCGACGAAGTGGCCGAGTTCGTGAAGGCGGGCATGACCAACCTCGAAGCGTTGAGCGCCGCGACCTGGGGGGCGAGAGCCTGGCTGGAGCGTCCGGGCATCGAGGAAGGCCAGAGCGCCGACTTCGTGGTCTACGCGTCCGACCCACGCGAGGACGTCGGCGTGCTCAAGGACCCGCAGCAGGTCGTGTTGCGCGGTCAGGTCGTCTGACTCCCCATGTCTGGTCCCTTGCCGCCTCTGCGAGCGGACGCAGAGCGGGTGTGGGTCGCGACCGTGCACGAGGCTGACGTCGTCCCGTACATGCGGGCCGTTGCGCGCTCGGCCGAGCGAATCCGGGAGTGGAACCCGGTCGACCCGGGCGACCTCGCCGGGCAGCTCGAGCGCCAGAGTTCGGTTCACCGTACATTCGTCATCCACGCCCGCAAACCCGTCGGCGATCACGCGATCGTCGGAATCGTCAATGTCTCCAACGTAATTCGCGGACGATTCCAATCGGCGACGATGGGCTACAACTCCTACGATCCGTACGCCGGCACGGGCTTGTTCGCCGAGGGTATGCGTGTCCTGCTCGGTCTTGTCTTCACCGCCGAGCCCTACGGAATGGGTCTGCATCGCCTCGAAGCGAACGTGCAACCAGCCAACGTCCGGTCGGCAGGTCTGTTGCGGTCCATCGGTTTTCGGCGTGAACGGCACATGAAGCGGATGCTCTGGCTCGAGGGCGCGGGCAGACCGGCGAGTTGGCGCGACCACGACTCGTACGCGATCACCGCTGAGGAGCATCCCGTCGCGTACCGGCCGAACGACCATCCAAGGGTCACCGTGGTCGTGGAGTCCGCAGGTGGGTCGTCTCCGACGGCCCGGGACCTGGCGTGCGAACTCGGCGTCCCCGTCCTGTCCGACGCAGTGCTCAGTCCGGAGCAGACGGCGGCGGTACTGGCCGACGCGGCTGGGGGAGCGGTGCTTGAGATCGGCTCGGGCACAACGGGATCCGCCGTCGTCGACGAGATCCTACGGAGGGCAGACGTCCAGCCCGAGCGAGTGTTGTTCGTCCATGTAGGCGCCACCGGCCCCGCCGCCATCGCACGAATTGCACTTGAGGCCCGCGCCCTCGCTCTCGGTTGAACAACGCGAAAGTCCGCGGATCCGGCGAGTTGACCTCGCAGATCCGCGGACTTTCGCGGTCGTGTGTCAGGCGGCCGAGCCGGCCTTCGCCGAGCTGTCGACCATCTCCGACTGGCGGATGTCTTCCTTGTCGATCGGTCCGCTGATCCGCAGCGGACGGTCGATCAGGTATCGCACGTACGCGTAGGTGGTGAAGAAGCCCGGCAGGTACTCACCGAACGCGGTCTCCTCCAGCACACCGCGGGCCTGCTGGTAGCGCTCGGTGTGTCGGTCGTCCAAGCCGCGGGTCAGTTTGGTCATCTCCTCGTCGACCACCCGGTCGAGCAGGTCACGCGTCACGAACGGACCCTCGGCCAACTGCGACTCGTGGAACAGCCACTGCCACAACTGGGCTCGGCTGATCTCGACCGTTGCCGCGTCCTCCATCAGTGTGTCGATCGCGACCGCGCCACGTCCACCGATCCACGAGGCGAGGTAGCGAAGCGCGACCGAGACGTTGGTGCGCACACCCTGCAGGCTGATCGTCTGCTGCACGCCGTCGAGCGAGATGAGGTCGTCCGCAGTCACCTGCACCTCGCGCTGGACATCACGCTGGTCGTGCTTGGTGCCGAGGACGGCCGCGTACGCGGTCCGGCAGGTCTCGACCAGCGCCGGGTGAGCGACCCATGAACCGTCGAAGCCCTCAGCAGCTTCGCGCTCCTTCTCCGCCCGGACGACGTTGAGGGCGCGCAGGCGGCGCTCCTCGTCCTGCAGCGTCGGATTGACCGCGGCCGGGCCACCGATGGCGTGCGCGCCGCGCTTGTGACAGGTCGAGACCAGCAGCGAGGTGTACGCCCGCATGAACGGGGTGGTCATCGTGATCTTGTCGCGGTCGGGGAGCACGAACTCCTCGCCACGGTGAGCGAAGGTGCGCACGTAGCTGAAGATGTAGTCCCAGCGTCCGGCATTGAGGCCCGAGCAGTGCTCGCGCAGTTCGTAGAGGATCTCCTCCATCTCGAACGCCGCGGTGATCGTCTCGATGAGCACGGTCGCGCGGATAGTGCCCTGCGGGATGCCGAGTTGGTTCTGCGCGAAGACGAAGACGTCGTTCCACAGGCGGGCCTCGTGGTGGTTCTCGATCTTCGGCAGGTAGAAGTACGGACCGGCACCGAGGTCGATCAGCTTCTGGGCGTTGTGGAAGAAGTACAAACCGAAGTCGACCAATGAAGCCGACATCGGACGCGAGTCCACGGCGAGGTGCTTCTCGCACAGGTGCCACCCACGCGGACGCATGACCAGGGTCGGACGGTGTTCACCGACGGACAGGCGCTCGCCGTTGGACTCGTCGTAGCTCAGCTGGCCCCGCACCGCGTCGAACAGGTTGAGCTGACCCTGGACGAGGTTCTTCCAGGACGGCGCGGTGGCATCCTCGAGGTCGGCGAGCCAGATGTCGGCGCCGGAGTTGAGGGCGTGGACGGCCATCTTGCGGTTGGCCGGGGAAACCAACTCGCACCGGCGGTCCTCCAGGCCCGGTGCCGGATCGGCGACCCGCCACGAGGTGTCCTCGCGGATGGACGCGGTCTCGGGCAGGAAGTCGAGGTTTGCGCCCTGGCTGATCCGGCGTGAGTGCTGACGACGTGCCTGGAGCAACTCGGCCCGGCGGCCGGCGAACTCGGCGTCGAGCTTGGCTACGAACGCAAGGGCCTCGGGGGTGACGATCTCGTCGAAGCGGGGGTGCATGGTTCCACGCACCGTCGGGGTGCCGTTGGGTCGATTCATGACGTGCCTCCTTCAGGGGCCCCGGCTCTGTGCCGGCTGGTTCTGACTCGCGGGTTGCGTTGTGCTGATTGAGAACTCGGGCTCCTGCGACCGGAGCCAGTTGACCGCAGGAGCCCGAGTGGTACTAGGTGGTGCTCACTTGTGGAACTGAGCGGTCTCCGTGGAGTCCTTGAGCGCGGTGGTGGAGCTGTCCGGGTTCAAGGCGGTGGAGATCATGTCGAAGTAGCCGGTGCCGACCTCGCGCTGGTGACGCGTGGCGGTGTAGCCGCGCTCCTCCGATGCGAACTCGCGCTCCTGCAGCTCGACGTAGGCCGACATCTGGTTGCGGGCGTAGCCGTGGGCCAGGTCGAACATCGAGTAGTTGAGCGCGTGGAAGCCGGCCAGGGTGATGAACTGGAACTTGAAGCCCATCGCACCCAGTTCACGCTGGAACTTCGCGATCGTCGCGTCGTCGAGGTGCTTCTTCCAGTTGAAGCTCGGCGAGCAGTTGTACGCCAGCATCTGGTCGGGGAAGTCGGCCTTGACCGCTTCGGCGAACTTGCGAGCAAGCTCCAGGTCAGGCGTGCCGGTCTCCATCCAGATGAGGTCGGAGTAGGGCGCGTACGCCTTGGCGCGGGCGATGCACGGCTCGATGCCGTTGCGCACCTTGTAGAAGCCTTCTCCGGTGCGTTCGCCGGTCAGGAATTCCTTGTCACGGTCGTCGACGTCGGTCGTGATGAGCGTCGCGGCCTCGGCGTCTGTGCGGGCGATGACCACGCTCGGCACGCCGGCGACGTCCGCGGCGAGGCGGGCGGCGTTGAGGGTGCGGACGTGCTGCTGGGTCGGGATGAGCACCTTGCCACCGAGGTGACCGCACTTCTTCTCGGAGGCCAGCTGGTCCTCCCAGTGCACACCGGACGCGCCGGCGGCGATCATGGCCTTCATCAGCTCGTACGCGTTCAGCGGTCCACCGAAGCCGGCCTCGGCGTCGGCGACGATCGGCACGACCCACTCGTCGACGGTCTTGATGCCCTCGGAGTGCTCGATCTGGTCGGCGCGCAGCAGCGCGTTGTTGATGCGCTGGACGACGGACGGCACCGAGTTGGCCGGGTAGAGCGACTGGTCGGGGTAGGTGTGGCCGGAGAGGTTGGCGTCACCGGCGACCTGCCAACCCGACAGGTAGATGGCCTTGAGGCCGGCCTTCACCTGCTGGACGGCCTGGTTTCCGGTCAGGGCGCCGAGGGCGTTGACGAAGTCCTCGGTGTGCAGCTTCTCCCAGAGCTGCTCGGAGCCACGCCGCGCGAGCGTGTACTCGATGGGGAAGGAGCCACGCAGCTTGACGACGTCTTCCGCGGTGTAATCGCGGTCGATGCCCTTCCAGCGCTCGTTGGTCTCCCAGTCCTTGGCCAGCTCTTCGGCGGACAGCTGCTTGTGGTCGGTCATGGCTCCTCATTCGTTCGGTGGAATCCTTGCTGCATCTCGATTCTTGACCCGCCTGACGCGAAAGTAACCGGGTTACCGATGTAAATATCCACGAATTTTTATGTAACATGCAGCCATGGCGTCTGTTTCGAGTGACCTACGTCGCACCGCCTCCAAGGGTCGCGCCAGGGTGGGGCATATGAACTCCGTTGCCGCAATCGGCCGCCTCACCGAGCCCGAAGCGCCGGGAGAACAGGTCGATCTCGACAGCGCTGCCCCCGACCCGCTGACCATCGGACGCCGGGTGCGGCACGTGCGCCAGGAGGCTGGCCGCACGCTCGGTGACGTCGCCGACGCGATCGGCATCTCGGCGTCCGCGTTGTCGCTGATCGAGACAGGCAAGCGTGAGCCGCGGTTGTCGGTCCTGGCGGCTCTGGCCAAGGTGCTGGACGCGTCCGTGCAGGACTTCCTGACAGCAACTCCGCCGAGCCGGCGCGCGGCCCTGGAGATTCGGCTGGAGAAGGCGCAGCGTGCCGAGAGTTACGAGTCGCTCGGTCTGCCGAAGGTGAAGATCGGTCCGCGGCTGCCGATGGAGGCGCTCGAAGCCCTCGTCGGAATGCATGAGGCGATGGCATCGGCGCAGGCCGATCAGGCGGCCACACCCGAACATGCACGCCGGGCCAACGGTGAGTTGCGCGAGCGGATGCGCTCGGCCGACAACTACTTCGGTGAACTCGAGAACGAAGCCGCCCAGTTGCTGAAGTCGATCAACCACCCGGGCGGTCCGATCAGTCGCGCCGCGATCGACCGGATCGCGGGGCACCTCGGCTACAAACTCGTGCACACGTCCGACCTGCCGACGTCCACCCGGTCGGTCAGCGACCTGCGCAACAAGCGCATCTACCTGCCGCAACCCGAAGCGGGGCAACACGATTCACGCTCGCTGGCGATGCAGGCGGTCGGCCACCTCGTCCTCGGGCACCGTCCCCCGGCCGACTACTCGGAGTTCTTGTCGCAACGCGTCGAGATCAACTACTTCGCCGCCGCGCTGCTCATGCCGCAGAGGGACACCGTCTCCTTCCTGCGATCGGCCAAGACCGCGAAGGACATCGCGATCGAGGACCTGCGTGACGCGTTCGCGGTGTCGTACGAGACCGCAGCTCACCGCTTCACCAACCTGGCGACCAAGCACCTCGACATTCCGGTGCATTTCATGCGTATCTCCCAGGACGGTGTCATCTACAAGGCGTACGAGAACGATGGCATCGTCTTCCCGTCCGACACGACGGGTGCGATCGAGGGGCAGCGGGTGTGCCGCCAGTGGACCGCGCGCCGCGTCTTCGAGCAGCCTGATCTCACGAAGGCCTACCAGGCGTACACCGACACCCGTTCGGGCACGTACTGGTGCACCGCCG
Source organism: Yimella sp. RIT 621 (assembly GCF_004146205.1). Taxonomy (NCBI): domain Bacteria; kingdom Bacillati; phylum Actinomycetota; class Actinomycetes; order Micrococcales; family Dermacoccaceae; genus Yimella; species Yimella sp. RIT 621. The sequence continues at coordinate 11,966 of NZ_SEIP01000020.1, read as the reverse complement.
TCGTCGACCGCACGCCGGCCGGATCGTTCTCGGTCAACGTCGGTGTGCCATATCAGCATGTGAAGTGGATGCGCGGCCGCGACACCCAGGAGCGGTCGAAGTCGCGCTGCCCCGATCCTTCGTGCTGCCTGCAGCCGCCCACCGACCTCGCCGGACGCTGGGACGGACGTGCGTGGCCGTCCGCGCGGGTGCACTCGCACCTCTTGGCGGCCATGCCGCCGGGAGTCTTTCCCGGCGTCGACGACACCGAGATCTACGCGTTCCTGGACAAGCACGCCCCGGCGGAGTGAGACTTCGGATTGGGAGGGTCACGGGCTGCTCTGGCATGATGGATCGCGTACCCACTCGCACACGGCTCGCTCGCGCGCCCGGCGGCGAGGGACTACGGCCCCGAGCGACGGCTCCCCGGTGTGGACTTCACCCGGTCTTGCCGCCGCTCATAACTATGAACAGGAGACACCACAACTGTGGCAGTCAAGATTCGTTTGAAGCGCCTCGGCGCCATCCGCAACGCCCAGTACCGCGTCGTCGTCATGGACTCGCGCACCAAGCGTGACGGTCGCGCGATCGAGGAGATCGGCCTCTACCACCCCAAGGAAGAGCCGAGCCTGATCCAGATCGACTCCGAGCGCGCGCAGTACTGGCTCGGCGTCGGCGCGCAGCCGACCGAGCAGGTCGCGGCGCTGCTGAAGGTCACCGGTGACTGGCAGAAGTTCAAGGGCGAGCCCGGCGCCGAAGGCACCCTGAAGGTCAAGGAAGCCAAGCCGGAGAAGAAGGCTCTGTACGAGGCGGCCCTCAAGGCTGCTCAGGACGGTGCCGACAAGGCTGACAAGGGCTCGGCGACCACCGCCAAGAAGAAGGCGGAGTCCCCGAAGAAGGACGAGGCCAAGACGGTCGAGCAGGTCGAGGCCGACGAGGCCGTGACCGTCGACGAGACCCCGGACTCGGCGAAGGCCGAGGCCGAGGCCGAGACCACCGAGAGCTGATCCGGTGCTCGAGGAAGCGCTCGAACACCTGGTCAAGGGCATCGTCGAGCACGACGACGAGGTGGTGGTGCGCCACAAGGAGATTCGCCGCGGCGAACTCCTGGAGGTGCGCGTCCACCCCGACGACCTCGGCCGCGTGATCGGCCGATCCGGTCGCACCGCTTCGGCGCTGCGCACGGTCGTCCAGGCTCTGGCATCCGGCCGCAACATCAGGGTCGACATCGTCGACACCGATCGCAGCCGCTGATCGCCGACACCTGCACGAGACTCCCTGGAGGGAAACCTCCGGGGAGTCTCGCGTTTCCCCGATCCACTACTGACACAAGAGGATTCACCAAGTGCGTTCTGCATTGAGCAGCCGCGACGCCGTCGTGGCCACGGTCGCGACCTTCGTGGTCAACGGTGTCGGGGTCGGCACCGTCGGCGCTCTGATGCCGACGCTGGCCGACCGTTGGAACACCGACGCCCGTGGGCTCGGCGTTCTGCTGATGGCTTTCGGTCTGGCGGCGATCGGCGGTATCAACATCGGGGGACGCATGGCCGACCACGGTGGGGCGCTGCGTCCGCTGCGTCTCGGCACCGTCGTGATGGCGGCCGGGATGCTCCTCATCGCGGCCTCCCCGAACCTGGCCGTGGCCGTCGCAGTGGCGGCGGTGTACGGCTTGGGCAACGGCCTGGTGGACACGACGATGAACGTCATGGCCGTGCAGGTCGAACAGGCGCGACCACGTCCGCTGATGAGCCGTTTTCACGCCTGCTGGTCGATCGGATCATTGCTGGGGGCGCTGATCGTGCTCGTGTGTGGATCGTTGTTCAGCGGGGCGGTCACGATCTCGGTGGCTGCGTTCGTGATCGCGGCGGTGCTGATCGCCACCGATCTGCCCGTGCTGCACCGGTTCGCGGCCGACACCGCGCCGATCGATCACACCGATGAATCGGGAGGGCGGACGAAGGTCCCCCGCGTCGCCTGGATCCTGGCCGCCATGGCCGTCGGTTTCGGTCTGGCCGAGGGCACTGCCTTCGACTGGTCCTCGGTGCACGTGCGCGACGTCGCCGAGGTCTCCTCGACGACCGCGGCCTGGGGTCTGGCAGCGTTCTCGGTGTGCATGGTCGGGGTTCGCATGTGCGGCGACTACCTGGTGCACACGTTCGGTCGCCGACTCGTCGTGCGCATCGGAGCCGGTGTCGCAGCAACCGGGTACCTCGTTGCGATCTTGGGCCCCACGATGCCGGTGCTCCTGCTCGGTTGGGCACTCGTCGGTGGGGGAATGGCACTCGTTGCGCCGCAGATCTACGGGCTGGCCGGCATGCTCGGTGGCGGACGCGCGATGTCGCGGGTCGTCACGTGTGGGTACGCGACGACGCTCGTCGGCCCGGGAATCATGGGTCTGCTCGTTCACGAGTTCGGCATTCAGCACGCGATGTTACTACCGCTCGCCGGTGCCGTGATGGTGTCGGCACTGTCGCTGGTGATGCCCACCGAGGAATCACGGGGGACTTGGTCGAGGACTTTGGAAGGATGACGCCCATGGATGAGGTTCTCGTCGCTCGCATCGGCAAACCCCACGGTCTGAAGGGTGAAGTGACCGTGCAGGTACACACGGACTCCCCGCAGGAGCGTTTCGTCGAAGGGGCGAGCTTCTCGACCGAGCCCGATCGCGGATTGCTGACGATCCGCGCCGAGCGCGTGCACAACGGCATCCAGTTGCTCTCCTTCGAGGAGGCGAGCGACCGCACTGCCGCCGAGGCGCTCCGTGGCACCCGTCTGTTCGCCGCTCCCGACGAGGAGGACGACGAGGGGTTCTACGAGGACGACCTCGTCGGTCTCGAAGTCGTCGACACCGCCGGCACGACCCTCGGGAAGGTCGTTGCGTTGCATCCGCGTCCGGTACAGGACCTGCTGGAGATCGAGCTGCCGGACGGTCGCACCGCCTATCTGCCGTTCGTCGAGCAGATCGTGCCCGAGGTCGACCTCGACGCCGGCAAGGTCATCGCCGATCCGCCGCCCGGTCTGCTCGAACTGGGGGAGTGAGCGTGCGCCTCGACGTCATCTCCATCTTTCCCGAGTACCTGTCGCCCCTCGACCTGTCGCTGATCGGCAAGGCTCGCCGTGACGGTCTCCTCGACCTGCGCGTGCACGACCTGCGGACGTGGACGCACGATCGGCACCGCACTGTCGATGACACTCCCTACGGCGGCGGCGCCGGCATGGTGATGAAGCCGCAGCCGTGGAGTGAGGCCCTCGATTCGCTTGCTGCAGACGATGATTCGCGTCCGACGCTGATCGTCCCCGGTCCTGGCGGCGAACGCTTCACCCAGCAGATCGCCCGCGAGTTGGCGGGCAAGGAGCGACTGGTCTTCGCCTGCGGTCGCTACGAGGGAATCGACGAACGCGTCTACGAGTACGCAGCTCGCGACTACGACGTCCGAGTGTTGTCGCTCGGCGACTACGTTCTGAACGGCGGCGAAGTGGCGGTGCTCGCGATGGTCGAGGCGATCGCGCGACTGCTGCCCGGCGTCATCGGCAATGCCGAGTCGCTCGTGGAGGAATCGCACGAGGACGGCCTGCTGGAGTACCCCGTCTACACCAAGCCGGCCGACTGGAACGGCCTGGTTGTCCCGGAGATCCTGCTGTCGGGAGATCACGGACGGATCGCCGCTTGGCGCCACCAGCAGCGACTCGAGCGCACCTCGGCTCGGCGTCCGGACATGTACGCCGCCTACCGGCTGTCTCACCCGGACGCGTAACTGGCGATCCCGGTTCGCGCCTTGACATCCAGGTCACGACTGGTTCCGCCGGCGCTGCCGGAAGCAACCTGGATCATCAGATGTGAGCTGCATGTCGAGGAGCGGCACGATTTCACCGGTGGGCCGAGTCTCTGGCAAACTTGGTCCTTGTGTCCTGGCCCCCGCCGCAGGGGGAGTGGTCCATCGGCAGGTTCCGGTGGTCATGAGGCCGAAAGGGACACGTTCCGAACCACGAAATCGTGGCGACCTGTGGCGCCACAAGGAAGCAGCAGTCATGCAGAAGTTCGACGAGCTCGACGCCAAGAGCCTGAAGTCCGACATCCCCGCGTTCCGCGCCGGTGACACCGTCAAGGTGCACGTCAAGGTCGTCGAGGGTAACCGCTCCCGCGTCCAGGTCTTCCAGGGTGTCGTCATCCGCCGCCACGGCGCCGGTGTGGGCGAGACCTTCACCGTCCGCAAGATGAGCTTCGGCGTCGGCGTCGAGCGCACCTTCCCGCTGCACACCCCGGTCATCGACAAGATCGAGGTCGTGACCCGCGGTGACGTGCGTCGCGCGAAGCTGTACTACCTGCGCGAACTGCGCGGCAAGGCAGCCAAGATCAAGGAGCGTCGCGAGACCCCGGCCAGCAAGGCCTGAGTCCAGTCGTGACCCTCGAGGGCGGCGATGTGTCTTCGGACGCGTCGCCGCCTTCTGCTTCCCCTCGGCGTTCCGGGCGTCGGCGAGCGTGGATCGCAGTGTTGGCCGCACTTGCGGTGTTGGTGTTGCTTCGTCCGTTGGTGTTCGAGACGTACACCGTGCCGTCGCGGTCGATGTCACCCACGCTGTCACCCGGAGACCGCATCGTCGTCACCAAGAACGGAGAACTCGAGCGCGGCGATCTGGTGGTGTTCGTCGCCGACGAGGCCTTCTACGATCAGCACCCCGATCGAGGAACGCTGCAGCGGATCGGCGACTTCCTCGGAATCCGGCCGAACGAGCGCGTGTACGTGAAGAGGGTCATCGGTCTGCCGGGCGAACGACTGACCGTCGACGAGGCGGGAACGCTTCGCATCGATGACGTCGTTGTCCAGGAGCCGTACCTCGCACCCGGGGTGCTGGCGAGCACGACACCCTTGCGCATCCGGGTCCCGCCGGGGCGGTACTTCGTGATGGGTGACAATCGACCGGCGTCCGACGACTCGCGTAATCACCTGGGAGACCCAGGTGGAGGGAGCGTACGGGCCGCCGATGTCATCGGAGAGGTCGTGTGGAGATACTGGCCGAAGAGCGGATGGGGGAGTGTGGACGATGAATGACCGTCAGTTCCGCCTGCCGCGCAAGGATTCGAAACCCGAGACGAACGACGCCGTCACCGGTGCTCTTTCTCGTGCCGACCTGAAGCGCCTCAAGGCGAACACCCAGGACTCATCGGTCCAACAGACCGATGCCATCTCGGCCGACGAGCTCGACGAACTGCGCCGACACGGGCAACGCGAGCAGGTCGGGCGGCTCCCGCGTCCCCAGGACCCGGACGTATCGGCGACCGAGTCCATCTCCCGCGAACAACTGGCGGAGCTCACCAAGCGAGGTGAACCGAACCAGGTCGGACGGCTTCCGGGCCCCGCGGCACCCCGCAAGAGCCGCTTCGGGCGCGAGAAGAAGTCGAGTCGTCCACGGTCCCTCCTGCGTGAACTCGGCATCGTCGTCGCCATTGCCCTCGTCCTGTCGGTGCTCGTGAAAACCTTTCTGGTGCAGCCGTTCTGGATCCCGTCGGGTTCGATGGAGAACACCCTCGTCCGCGGCGATCGGGTGGTCGTCAGCAAATTGACCCCCGGGCCGTTCGATCTCAAGCGCGGCGACGTCGTTGTCTTCTCCGACGACGAGAACTGGCTCGAGTCGCCGAACGTCGAGCGCAGTGCCATCGCCAACGCGATCGTGAAGCCGCTGCAGTTCGTCGGGCTCTACCCGGAGGGCGACGACCACCTGATCAAGCGGCTGATCGGACTTCCCGGTGATTCGGTGAGTTGCGTGCCGGGTGAACGCATGAAGATCAACGGGCAGCCGGTCTCCGAGCCCTACCTCTACTCGGGAGACGAAGCCTGCGACGAGCCGTTCGACATCGTCGTCCCACAGGGTCGAGCCTGGGTGATGGGCGACCATCGCAGCGGTTCCAGCGACAGCCGTGCGCACGATGAGGAATCCGGCGGCCTGGAGGGTTCGATCCCGATCGACTCGATCACGGGGCGGGCAGTTGCAATCGTCTGGCCACTGGACAGAATGGGTGGGCTCAGCAATTTCTCCTCGACCTTCGACAAGGTGCCGAATTCATGACGAACGACTCCGCGGACTCCGCGAAGGCGAACGACCCGCACGACACCTCGCGTAGCACCCCGGACGACGCCAAGGTCGATGATTCCTACGCGCCCGGCGAAGTTCCCGAACAACAGGATGCCCAGCACAAGCGCGGTAAGGCCAGCGTCCTGAAGGAAGCGATCGTGGTCGCGGTCATCGCGCTGACTCTGTCGTTCCTGGTGAAGACGTTCGTGGCGCAGCCGTTCTACATCCCGTCGCAGTCGATGGAGAACACCCTCGACATCGGGGACCGCATCGTGGTCTCGAAGTTCACCCCGCAACACTCCGACCTGCATCGCGGCGACGTCGTCGTGTTCTCCCAGCCGGCCACCTGGGGACCCCCGCCGCCCGAGAGCAGCAACGCCGTGAAGCGGGTCGTCAAGGACGGCCTGACCTTCGTCGGCATCCTTCCGGGTGGCGCTCAGCACCTCGTCAAGCGGCTCATCGGCCTGCCCGGCGACGAGGTGGCGTGTTCCGGCCAGAAGATGAAGGTCAACGGCGTCACGCTGAACGAGCCGTATCTCAAGCCTGGAGTCAAGCCCTGCCAGACCGACTTCTCGGTCACCGTCCCGAAGGACCGGATCTGGGTCATGGGCGATAACCGGGACTCGTCCTACGACTCCCGTGGTCATGATGACGGCACCGGGAGCAAGGGGTCGGTGCCCGAGTCCGACATCACCGGACAGGTCGTGGCCGTCGCCTGGCCGCTGACACGGATGCAGAGTGTCGATGCCCACCCCGCGACGTTCGAGAAGGTGCCGAACAAGTGACGGTCGGCCGCAAGCCGAGCCTGCGAGCGGAGCGGGCGCTGCAACGCGAGGGCTACCGGGTGCTCGCCGGAATGGACGAGGTCGGACGCGGTGCGCTGGCCGGACCGGTGTCGGTGGGAGTCGTCGTCATCGACGAGCGCACTCGCACCGCACCCGCCGGCGTGAAGGACAGCAAGCTGCTCAGCCCGCGCGCCCGTGAGGCGATGGTTCCGCGAGTGCGGCGTTGGGCACTCGAACACGCCGTCGGCCACGCCAGTGCGGCCGAGATCGACCAGATCGGCATCATCGCCGGACTACGGTTGGCCGGACGCCGCGCGCTCGCGCAACTGACGATCGTGCCCGACCTGGTGATTCTGGACGGCAACCACGACTGGTTGACCGACCCACGCCAGGAAGGACTGCTGGCTCTGGTCAGTGATCAGCCGCCCGCGCCCCCGGTACGGACGATGATCAAGGCCGACATGAAGTGTTCGTCCGTTGCAGCTGCAAGCGTGCTGGCCAAGGTGGAACGCGACTCGATCCTCCTCGCCCTGCACGACCAGCACCCGCATTACAACTGGGCCGGTAACAAGGGTTACTCCGCGCCCGACCACCTGGCCGCACTCGATGAGCACGGGCCGTGTGAGTTGCACCGCCGCTCCTGGCGCCGATTCACTCAAGCCGATCAGGTGCTCGACGGATGCGACGCCGGCAGCGACAGCACGCTTACAGTGGAGCGCACCAGCGTGAAGGAGGGCGCGTGAGCGCTGAGGATCTTGAGAAGTACGAAACCGAGCAGGAACTCCAGCTCTATCGCGAGTACCGCGACGTCGTCGGTCTGTTCACGCACGTCGTGGAGACCGAGCGTCGGTTCTACCTGTGCAACGAGGTCGACGTGCTGGTGCGCGGCGAAGGCGCCGAGGTCTTCTTCGACGTCCGGATGAACGACGCGTGGGTGTGGGACGTGTACCGACAGGCGCGTTTCGTGAAGAACGTGCGGGTGCTGACGTTCAAGGACGTCAACGTCGAGGAACTCCCGCCCCGCGACCTGCAGATGCCGGAGTGATCCACAGCCTCGATCTGAGTACCGGGTTGTCCACAGCCCGCCACTGAGCGTTCGCCCGTCCTCGGGCGTCGTTGCAGGCTCACCGTCGGAGGTGAGCTGATGAGCGAAGAAATGACCCGGCACCGTCGGTCGCTGGGGGAAGAAGGCGAGGAGATCGCCGCCGACTACGTGCGATCACTCGACTGGATCGTGGTCGAACGCAATTGGCGGTGCCCTGCCGGTGAGCTCGATCTGATCGCGTACGACCAGGCCGAGGCATGCGTGGTCGCCGTCGAGGTGAAGACCCGGACGACCGCCTACTTCGGACGGCCCGTCGAAGCCGTCAAGCAGGCGAAGATCGATCGGCTGCACCGCCTCGTGCGGATGTACCTGTCACAGCAACGTCTGTTCGCCCGACAGGTGCGAGTCGATCTGATCGGCATCGTGTTGGTCGACGGCAGCGTCGTCGACCTCGAGCACCTGCGGGACATCGCATGACTCTGGGACGGACGCTGTGTGTTGCCGTCAACGGTATCGACGGCACGGTCGTGGAGGTCGAGGCCTTCACCAGCCCCGGGCAGCCGGCATTCGGGATCATCGGTCTGCCCGACAGCGCATGCCGGCAGGCTCCCGACCGGATCAAAGCTGCTGCGGCCAACAGCACGCTCCTGCTCCCGCGCGACAAGATCACCGTGAATCTCTCGCCGGCGGCGCTGACCAAACAAGGATCCGGCTACGACCTCGCGATCGCGTTGGCCGTGTTGGCGACACGAAAAGCACTGGATCCCAGCGTGATTCGCGACATTGTGCATCTCGGTGAGCTCGGACTCGACGGGATGCTTCGTCCGGTCGCGGGCATGCTGCCGGCGGTGCTTGCAGCACGTGATCACGGCGTCTCGACCGTCGTGGTGCCGGTGGGCAATGCGCGCGAGGCCAGTCTGGTGAGCGGGATCCAGGTCGTACCGGCGTCATCCCTGGCCCAGATCGTCGAGCGCTACCAGTGTGTGTACAAGAGGCGGCCGCTCCCGCCGTTGCCGGACGTGCCGGCCCCTCGCAAGCGGGGTGATCGCGCAGTGCACGACATGGCCGACGTCATCGGTCAGCCAGAGGCCAGGTTCGCGATCGAGGTCGCCGCCGCCGGCGGACACAACCTTGCGATGGTCGGGCCTCCCGGAGCCGGCAAGACGATGCTCGCCGAGCGGCTGGTCGGCATCCTGCCGCCACTGCCGGAGGAGACCGCGCTGCAGGTGACGGCGATCCATTCGGTGCTCGGCGCGTTGAAGGACGGCGAGTTGGTGCGCCGCGCCCCGTTCGTGGCGCCCCACCACGGCGCGAGCATGGCGGCGATGGTCGGCGGAGGCACGCAGAAAGTGCGGCCCGGCGCGATCAGTCGCGCGCACGGTGGAGTGCTGTTCCTGGACGAGTGCCCGGAGTTCTCCAGGGAGGTGCTCGACGCGCTGCGCCAACCGCTGGAGTCGGGCATGGTCGAGGTGGCGCGTTCGGCGGGCTACTTCAAGTACCCGGCGCGCTTCCAACTGATCCTCGCTTCCAATCCGTGCCCGTGCGGCCTCGGCCTCACCCGTGGATGTCGTTGCACCGCAACGATTCTGCGTACCTACCGCAACAAGCTGTCCGGCCCGTTGATGGATCGCGTCGACGTGCAGTTGCAGGTCCAGGCAGTGACGAAGGTGCAGAACGCGCCGCCCCAGGAACCCTCCGCGGTGATCGCCGAACGGGTGGAGGTCGCGCGACGGCGACAGCGTGAACGCTGGGCGAGCGAAGGTCAGACGACGAACTCTTCGGTCAGCGGGGCCGTCCTGCGGTCCGGGCGCTGGCGACTGCCCGCGGAGGTCACGCGGCCGCTCGACCATCAGCTCGACCGCGGGATCCTCACGCTGCGCGGTTACGACCGCTGCCTGCGCCTGGCCTGGACACTCGCCGACCTCGCCGGCGCTGATCGCCCGCAGGCGCCACATCTCATGCAGGCATTGGGTCTGCGGTCGGCACAGGAGGCGGCATGAGTACCGAGTCCGGTCACCGGCAGTCGCTCGACGCCGAAATGCGGCACCTGACTGCCGAACGCGAGGCAAGGCTGCGGCTCAACATCGCCGTCGAACCACTCGATCGCGTCGTCACCCCGAAGCTGATGGGCCTGTCGGCCCAGGACGCGTGGACGACCGTGCAGAACGGTCTCGGCGGACCGTTCGAACGGTGCCGTGCACGCATCGAACAACTCGAACTCGATCGGTTGTTGGACGCCGCAAGGTGCCTGCGAATGCGACCGATCTTCCCCGGCGACGACGAATGGCCGACCGGCCTGGACGATCTGGCCGTGCCTCCCTGGTGTCTGTGGGCGCGCGGGCACGGACGGCTCGATCAGTTGGTCGCCCGTTCGGTCGCGATCGTGGGGTCCCGGGCGGCCACGCCGTACGGAAGCACGCTCGCGCGGACCCTGGCCGCCGAACTGAGCAGCTACGGCGTCACAGTGGTCTCGGGTGCGGCATTCGGGATCGACGCCGCAGCGCACGAGGGAGCACTCGGCTCGGGATCGGCGACAGTCGCCGCGCTCGCCTGTGGGCTTGACCGTGCTTACCCAGCGGCGCACCGCGACCTACTGGACCGCATCCGGGACGACGGAGTCCTCGTATCGGAGTATCCGCCGGGACAGACACCGATGAAGTACCGGTTTCTTGCTCGCAACCGGTTGATCGCGGCGCTCACCGGCGGCACGGTGGTGGTCGAAGCGGGTCTGCGGTCCGGATCGCTCAACACCGCGAGCTACGCGAATGATCTCGGGCGCCCGGTGGGCGCGATGCCCGGACCGGTGACCTCCGCGACCAGCGCCGGCTCCCACGAACTGATCCGCCAGGGAGCGCACCTGGTGTGTGACGCGAGCGAGGTGATCGAACTGCTCGGTCCTTTCGAGGCCTGCGCTGCACCCGATCGGCGCGAACCCGACACTCTGCTCGATCTCGTCTCGGAAGTGGCGGCTCGTACCAGGGACGCTTTCCCGGCAACCAGAACGGTGAATGTCGACCAACTCGTGGCGCGGGCAGGTCTGGCGGTGGCTGAGGTGCTGGCCGGACTGGGTGAACTGAACGCACTCGGTCTGGCCGAACAACGGAACGGAGGTTGGCGCCTGGTACGAGGTGAGCCAGGCCGGTAGACGGGACCCGGCGTTTCAGGCGGCCGGCACACGATCGGGAGACTAGCGTTTGCGCCATGGCCTGCCCGCTCGACGACGTCCTTGTCGCAGACTTCCTGCGGCATCTCGAAGTCGAACGCAATCGGTCGGAGCACACCGTCCGGGCCTATGCCGGGGACCTGAGTGCGTTGGCACAGTTCTTCGGCGAGCGAGGTATCCAGCGCTGGGACGATGTGCGGTTGGCGGACCTGCGGTCCTGGCTGGCGCAGATGTCGCAGGACGGCGCGGCGAAGTCGACGATCGCCCGCAGAGCGACCAGCGTCCGCGCTTTCTTCCGCTGGGCCGTACGGCGCGGTGAGTTGGAACAGGATCCTGCGCTGCGGCTGGCCTCGCCGAAGAAGTCGAAGACTCTCCCGGGCGTTCTGCGGCAGTCGGAGGCGGGCGACTTGATGCGGATCGCCGAGATGGCAGCCGACGACTCCGACCCCGTGCACCTGCGCGACCGCGCGGCCCTCGAACTGCTCTACTCCAGCGGCCTGCGCATCGGTGAGCTGGTCGGGCTCGACATCGACGATCTGGATCGTGACCGCCAGGTCGTTCGGGTCCTCGGCAAGGGGAAGAAAGAGCGGACGGTTCCGTACGGCCGCCCGGCCGGCATCGCGATCGAACACTGGCTGGGTGAAGGTCGGCCGAAGTTGGCCGTCGACGGATCGGGCCCTGCGCTCTTCCTCGGTCGTCGGGGCTCCCGCATCGACCCACGCACGATCCGGCGCTCGTTGGAGGCGGCGCTGCGGCACGTCCCCGACGCCCCCGACCTGAGTCCGCACGGCCTTCGGCACAGCGCCGCCACCCACATGCTCGAAGGGGGAGCGGATCTACGCATGGTGCAGGAGATGCTCGGGCACTCCAGCCTCGCGACCACCCAGGTCTACACCCACGTTTCGGTCGAGCGGCTGCGTCG